>JBIKJD010000018.1:0-14806 GCA_044361205.1 Rhodoluna sp. | reverse complement strand
ACCGCGACCCCAAAAGGGTTGCTCCTATAGTTTGCCAGAAACTAGCCGATGGATTCGGATGTTTCGAGCCACTCGCCTTCTAATTCTTCTCTTTTTTGGTTCAGTTCTTGCTGCAAATTCATAAGTGTGGTCAACCCTTCGAAATCTCCCTGGTCGTGCTCGGCCATTTGACCGTGCAGCTTTGCCTCTTCGGACGCCAGTTTTTCGAGAGCTCGCTCGATTCGAGATAGGTTCTTTTCGGCGTCGCGTAGCGCTGCGCCCGATATTTTGGTTTCTTGAACTAAAGGTGCGGAGGTTTTCGCTTCGACCTTGGAGCCTAAACTGGCGGCCCGCAATTGCAGGTATTGCTCGATTCCGCCGGTCAGGTGACGAAGACTTCCATCACCGAGCAGGGCGTATTGGTGGTCGGTAACACGTTCCAGAAGGTAACGGTCATGACTCACTACGATGAGCGTTCCTGGCCAACTATCGAGTAAGTGTTCCATGGCGGTCAAGATGTCGGTGTCGAGATCGTTGGTCGGTTCGTCCAGAATCAAAACGTTCGGTTCGCCAAAGAGCAATCGCAGGAACTGTAACCTTCTGCGTTGGCCGCCCGAAAGTTCGCCAATCGGGGTTTGCAACTGGGCCTTGGTGAAGCCAAGTTGCTCAACCAGTTGGCTGGTCGAAACTTCCTGCTTGTCGACAACAAAGTAGGACTTCTCTCGAGCAATTAGTTCATGTATTCGTTCATCGGCGAATTCGTCTAGTTCACGAACGTCCTGAGTTAGCACCGCAACCTGGACAGTCTTTCCAGTTTTCACCCGACCTTGAGTCGGTTTCAATTCGCCGGTCAAAAGCTTGAGCAGGGTAGTTTTACCAGCTCCATTGACACCAACCAAGCCGAATCGATCCCCCGGCCCCAGTCGCCAGGTTATGTTCTTGAGCAGCGACCTGCCGGCAATTTCGTAACTGAGATCTTCAACATCTAGAACGTCTTTACCCAATCGAGTGGTTGCCAACTTGCTGAGGGCTACCGAGTCGCGGGGGTTTGGTTCGTTCGAAATCAGCTCGGCTGCCGCGTCCATTCGAAACTTCGGCTTGGAAGTTCTGGCCGGAGCGCCACGACGAAGCCAGGCTAGTTCTTTGCGAAGTAGGTTCTGCCTTCTGGATTCGGACGCGGCCGCACTGCGGTCACGCTCCACCCTCTGCAAGATGTAGGCGGCATAGCCGCCCTCGAAAGGTTCGATGATTCCATCGTGAACTTCCCAGGTGTAGTTGCAAACCGCGTCCAGGAACCAGCGGTCGTGAGTGACCACAAGTAATCCACCCTGATTAGCCGACCAGCGATTGTTTAGATGGTTAGCCAACCAAGCCACGCCCTCGACGTCTAGGTGGTTAGTGGGCTCGTCGAGCATCACCACGTCGAAGTCTTGAACTAGCAAAGCTGCCAGAGCCACTCGCCTGCGCTGACCACCCGACAGTTCTCCAATCGTCTTCGACCAATCGAGATCTCCGAGCAATCCGGCTAAGACGTCTCGAACCTTCGGATCTCCAGCCCACTCGTGTTCTGGTCGATGTCCGACCACCGCCTCTCCGATGGAAAGGCTGGAAGAAAAGGTGTCGACTTGCGTCAGCACTCCAACGCGAAGTTGGCCGCGGTGGGTAACTCGACCTGAGTCTGGCTCCAAGGTCTTGGCCAAAAGCTTGAGTAGGGTCGACTTTCCGTCGCCGTTTCGACCGACGACGCCGATGCGATCGCCTTCATTGAGACCAACCGTCACCGAATCAAAAACCGTCTTGGTTGGGAACTCGAGACTTATGGTCTCGGCTCCGAGTAAGTGCGCCACTAGTTTTCCAACCGCGCGCCGGCTGCCGGGCCAGATGTTACCAAGGCTGCCGAACCGAATTGCATGGCAATCTTGTTCGCGGTCTCTCTGCTTTCAGCTATTGCAAAAATGGTAGGCCCGGAACCACTCACCAAGGCAGTTAGGGCTCCCGCCGCTTTGGCTCGATCGAGAGTATCTTGCAATTCTGGGTTCAGGTCTAAGGCAGCTCGCTGTAAGTCGTTGTGAGCAAGGCGTGCGATAGCCGCGACGTCGCCAATTCTCAAGGCGTCGATTAGTTCCTCCGGAATCGGCGGCGAGAATTCTGGTTCAAGATTGTCCTTGGCTCTAAGCTCATCGAGGCGCTGATATACGGCTGGAGTAGATAGCCCGCCGGCGCTGGTGATCAAGACCACCGGCAACTCGCAATTCATTTCAAGTGGAGTTAGTTTCTCGCCCACTCCCAAACCCAAAGCCACTCCACCCATCAGAGCGAAAGGAACGTCAGCCCCAAGGGTCACGGGATCAGCAGCTGAGTCCGAGCCGCTTAGGGCTTGGGTTGCTAGTAAGGCCGCAGCCGCATCTGCAGAACCCCCGCCCATTCCGCCGGCTACCGGAACCCTTTTCGTGATTTCAAATGCGAGTGATTTCTCGGTAACCAGTCGGGCTGCCGCGACCACTAAGTTTCGGGAATCGGTTGGCACGCCAGAAAGTTGCTGGTCTGAGAGGTCGCCACCAACCGAGATTGAGAGTTCGTTTGAATACTCGACTCCAACAACCTCTCGCAGGTCCAAGGCGAGGTAGACGCTACAAACCTCGTGGTATCCGTTTGGAAGTTTTGGTCCAACCGCGAAGTAAAGGTTGACTTTGCCTGGAGCGCTGGCGCGAATCATATCGAGACTCGCTTTACAACTTGCTTGAACCAGGCTTTCCAGATTTTGCGATAACGCTTCTTGTCTTCTTCAGTTTTGATTAGGTCGTGAAGCAGTTCCACCCGAGAACCGTTTTCACTTGCCGAAATCAAAAACTCCGGTCGGCTGAAGTCCGGTAAGCCGGCGACCACCTTGCGGTTTGGTTGGCTTTTTAGAAGCCTTGGTTCCAGTTCGTCCGGCCACTGAGCGATGTCGTTGATTATTGAAAACAACCTAGACGTTTCCGCCTCTGCCAAAAACTCAAGGTCAAGTGAAATGATGTCCTTGTTTCTACCGATTGAACTCATTAGACGGCTTCCGCCAACTTCAGGAAATCGTTGATGTCTAATTGTTCGCCACGAAGCTGAGGGCTAATACCTGCTTTGACTAGAAGCGCTTCGGCCTGGGCCGGAGAACCAGCAAACTCGGCAAGAGCTTGGCGCAGGGTTTTGCGTCGTTGTGAAAACGCTGCATCCACGAGTGCAAAAGTTTTGACTCGCAAATCTTCGGTTCCCATGGGCTTCGCACGTTTTGCGAAGTAAACCAATGACGAGTCGACATTCGGAATGGGCCAGAAAATGCTGCGGCTGACATTGCCGGCCAGGTTGGCGTCGGCCCACCAAGCCAGTTTCACGCTTGGACCGCCATAAACCTTGCTACCCGGCTTGGCGGCAAGGCGGTGAGCGACCTCGGATTGAACCAAAACCAAACCGTGTTGAAGCGTTGGAAAGGTTTCGATGAAGTGAAGTAGCACAGGCACCGAAATGTTGTATGGCAGGTTGGCAACTAAGGCGGTCGGGTCTGCAGGAAGCTTTGTTACCTTCATGGCGTCCTGGGTCACGAGCGAGAACTTCTTCCCCACCGCGCGTTTGGTAACGGTAGCCTCGATGGCACTGGCCATCTTGGCATCAAGCTCCACCGAGATCACATGCTCTGCAACCTCAAGTAGCCCCAGGGTTAGCGATCCCAACCCGGGACCAATCTCCACGACGGTTTCGGTTGGGGCCAATTTTGCGGAGGCCACAATCTTTCGAATGGTGTTTGGGTCGGTGACGAAGTTTTGCCCTAGTTTCTTCGTTGGCACAACACCGAGCGAATCCGCCAACTGGCGGATGTCGGCACCTCCTAGAAGTTCAACCATCAGTTCCACGATCCGTAAACGGTTTCGGTGTTCAGCGCCAACTGGCCCGAGAGTTCGTTGACGTCAACTCCTCGAACCTCCGCCATCTTGCGAACCGTTATTGGCACCAGATAGCTGGCGTTCGGGCGGCCGCGGAATGGCTCCGGCGTGAGAAAAGGGGCGTCGGTTTCAACCAGAATCAGTTCCTTTGGAGCCAACGCTAGCGAGTTCCTAAGGTGTTCATTGCGCTTAATGGTGATGTTGCCGGCAAACGACATGTACCAGCCGTTATCACTGCAAATCTTCGCCAAATCAACATCACCCGAGTAGCAGTGGAATACAACCTTCTCTGGAGCGCCAACCCGTTTCAAAGTCTTGACGACGTCCTCGTGGGCATCACGATCGTGAATCATTAGGGCCAGGTCGTTTTCCTTGGCAATTCGAATGTGCTGTTCGAATGAGTGGAGCTGCAAAGCGAGTTCGTTTTCACCCTGAGTCCTGAAAAAGTCGAGTCCCGTTTCGCCGATAGCTCGAACGCGCGGTTGGGTTGCCAGTTCGGCTATTTCAGCGATGGCTTCATCAAGTTTTTCCACGCTGCCGTATTCGGGGGCTTCGTTTGGGTGAATTGCTACGGCGGCGAGAACTCTAGGTTCTTTCGCAGCCAACTCTGCCGACCACTTGCTGGTCTCCAGCGTCACACCAACCTGAACCACACCCTTAATGCCAACCGAAGCGGCTCTCGCTAGCTGTTGATTGGTGCTTAGTGCTTCATCCCCATAGGCGATGTCAAGATGGGTGTGGTTGTCATAGGTGGCAACCTCTAGCGCTTCCGGAAGTGGCGGGTAGGACACTAATTTCCTTCGACTTCGATGCGAGGGAACAGCGGCTCTAACTCAGCGGTTTTAGTGCCCGGAGCAAGTACACCCCACACTGCCGCCGACTCCATTGGAGCATCGTCGAGTGAGCCTTGCGTTGAGCCAGTTACCGCTGCCCAAAGTTTTGCGGTTGCCTTCGGCATCACTGGAGCCAACTGAATCGAGAGCACTCTTAAGCCTTCGGAGCAAACGTAGAGAACGGTTGCTAGGCGTTCACGGGTTTCCTCGCTCTTGGCAAGGACCCATGGTTCGCAGACGGTGATGTAGTTGTTCAAAGCGTCGACCAAAGTCCAGACGCTGCTAATCGCATCCTGAATAGCCACACGGTCGATCGCCGCTTCGGCGTCCACGGTAGCTTTCCGAGCAATCTCGATGATGTTTTGATCGATGTCGTTGTAGTCGCCTGGTGTCGGTATTTTTCCGTCGAAGTACTTTGCAACCATCGCCAGCACGCGCGAAGCCAAGTTGCCGAAGCCGTTGGCAAGCTCGGCTTGGTATCTGGCCGACAGGTCTTCCCAAGAGAACGAACCGTCTTGGCCGAAAGCGATGGCCTTCATGAAGTAGTAGCGGAAAGCATCTGACCCGAAGGTGTCGGTGATTTGACTCGGAGCGATACCGGTCAACTTCGACTTCGACATCTTTTCGCCACCGACCAGCAACCAGCCATGACCGAAAACCTGTTTCGGTGTTGGCAGACCAGCGGCCATCAGCATGGCTGGCCAAATTACCGCGTGGAAGCGGAGAATATCTTTACCGACCACCTGAAGGCTGGCTGGCCAAAGCTCTCGGAACTTCGCCTCGTCTTCACCGTAGCCAATTGCTGTGATGTAGTTGAGCAGCGCATCGAACCAAACATAGGTGATGTGGCTGTTGTCCCAAGGAATGTCGATTCCCCAGTCGAACTTTTCTTTGGAGCGTGAGATTGAAAGATCTTCAAGGCCACGACGAACAAAGGATACAACTTCGTTTCGAGCCGAATCTGGAGCTACGAAATCTGGCTGACGAGTGTACAAGTCAAGAAGAGGTTCCTGGAACTCGCTGAGCTTGAAAAAGTAGTTGGTCTCTTTGAGTTTCTCGACCGGCTTAGAGTGAATCGCACAAACCGGCTGGCCCTCGAACGCACCTTCACCTTCTAGCAGGTCGGCTTCGGTTTTGTATTCCTCGCAACCAACACAATAGTTACCCTCGTAAGAGCCCTGGTAAATGAATCCGTTGTCGTAAAGATGCTGCAAAAACTTCTGCACGTTCTTTTCGTGACGAGGTTCGGTAGTTCTAATGAAGTCCGAGTTTCGAATGTCAATGGTGTCGAGCAATGGCAGCCAAGCATCGTGGACCAGTTTGTCGGCCCAATCCTTTGGATCGGTTTTGTTTGCGGCTGCCGTTCTTAGAATCTTTTCGCCGTGCTCGTCGGTTCCTGTAAGCATGAATGCCCGTTCGCCGCGCTGGGCATGCCAGCGAGTCAGCACGTCGGTCGCAACTTCGGTGTAAGCGTGCCCGATGTGAGGAGCATCGTTTACATAGAAGATGGGAGTCGTTGAATAGAACGACTGATCCTTGGCGTTAGACATTCTTCTATCTTAATTGCGAGAGTCGAGGCTTGCTTGGTATAGCTCGCTCTTCGATACCCCGTGAAGGCCGGCCACTTCGGCCACCGCCTGCTTGAGTCCGATCCCGCTACCGGTTAGACGAACTACTTCTGAAACCAAATCACCAATCTCCAGGGTTTCTTCAGGCGCGCCGGCGATAACTAAAACCATCTCACCCTTGGGTTCGGATTTTGCCCAATCCACAAGGTCGGCCAGTGTTCCTCGCGCTGTTTGCTCGAATTTTTTTGTAAGTTCCCTGGAAACGGTTGCTCGGCGTTCTGAACCGAATACCGACTTGGCGTCTTCTAGACACTCCAAGATTCGGTGGGGCGCCTCAAAGAAAACCATCGTTCGCCGTTCGGCAATCAGCTGACCAAACAATCTTCTGCGGTCTCCAGTCTTGCGGGGTAGGAAGCCTTCGAAGGTAAAACGGTCGGTCGGCAAACCAGACACCGCGAGCGCCGACACGACTGCCGAAGGCCCTGGGATGACCACCACTTCAACTCCTGCGGCAACCGCGGCACGAACCAGCAGGAAGCCAGGGTCGCTTACCGTTGGCATTCCCGCGTCGCTAACCACGAGCAGATCTTCGTCTGCAGCTAGCGCAACCAATTGTTCGAGACGACTTTCTTCGTTCTGCTCGTTCAGGCTAAACATCTTCGCCTGAAGCTTGACCCCCAACATTCCCGCAAGTTTCAACGTGGATCGAGTGTCCTCGGCGGCGATGAATCGAGCTTTGGAAAGATGCTCGATAAGGCGCGGGCTAGCATCGGATAAATTTCCGATGGGTGTTGCGGCGAGAATAATCACTCTACTATTTTCCCAAATAGCATTGCTTTATGCGTTTGGTTGAGGTTTTCCGCAAACTTGGGGATAAAGCAGGTATTCACATAATTCTGCTAGTTGCCTCCATCTCGCGACTTTGGAACCTACACCTACCCAAAGAACTGGTGTTTGACGAAACCTATTACGTAAAGGATTCCTATACCCTCTGGCGCTTTGGTCATGAGCGTAAATGGCCAGAAGGCGCTAACACCGATTTCGTTTCTGGAAACCTCGACGTGGTAATCGACGAACCTCAGTTTGTAGTTCACGCACCGCTTGGAAAGTGGCTTATCGGCCTAGGCATGCAGGTTTTTGGGCCTACCAATCCGTTTGGGTGGAGAATAATTACCGCGCTTTTCGGTGTCTTGGCCGTCTGGTTGATATACCTCGCGGCTCTTCGCTTGATTGGTTCTAAACGTTGGGCCTTGTTGCCTGCCTTTATGTTGGCCATTGATGGACAAGCCATCGTGGTCTCTAGGACGGCGATCCTTGACGGAATTCTGACTACCTTCGTGCTGCTAGGTTTCTATCTTTTACTTCGTTCACTCACGGCCGCAAAACCACTACGTTGGCTCGCGCTCATGGCAATCACGCTGGGGCTCGGAGCAGGGGTCAAGTGGTCGGCTCTAATTTTCTTGGGCGTTTTTGTGGCGTACTACATGATTCATGCCGGGTGGCATTGGAAAAGCATTCTGTCCCGCTCATACGCGGTACTCACTTTGCCGGTAGCACTTACTTTTTACCTTGTGACCTGGACCGGCTGGTTCCTTACCCAAGGCTGGGGTTTTCGAAAAGACAATGTAATCGCGAGTTTCATCGAGTTTCACCAGCAGATGTATAAGTTTCATTCCACTCTGCAGACCCCCCACCCCTATGAGGCAAGCCCGCTCACCTGGTTGGGAATGTTGCGTCCGACATCTTTTTACTTTGAAAAAAGCGGCTCCGACGTGGTGGCTATAAACCCTCTCGGTAATCCGATTTTCTGGGTGGGCGGAATCGTGGCGCTGGGCTTCTTGTTCTCGTGGTTTGCCACCAACCGAGACCGACTTAGTCTTTTAGTCTTCAGCGGCTACGTGGCCGGCTACCTACCGTGGATCATTTACTCGGAACGAACTGCATTCCAGTTCTACAGCGCCACATTTGCCCCGTGGATTTTCCTCACCATAACCATCATGGCCTTCCGCTACAAACTCCGAAGGACGGTTGCGATTGGTGCCGTCCTCGCATTCTTGCTGTTCCTTTACTTTCTACCGCTCTACCTTGGGCTAGAAATGCCGTTCTGGTTCTGGGCAAGTCATATGTGGCTCCCGACCTGGGTTTAGCCGCAGGTAGGCTAGAGGGATTATGCCAAGTTACAGTTCAGTTCTTTCTCGACCAGGCGTTGCCAGAGTGATGGGAACGCAACTATTGGCACGTTTCGCTTTCGGCATGATGAGCTTGGCGATCATCCTTCATGTTCAGCAGATGTACGACAGCTACACGATCGCCGGCATTGCTCTAGGAGCCGAAACCATCGGAGCCGCCATTTCTGGTCCGCTCTTGGCTAGGCGCCTGAGCAAATGGGGAACCATCCGCGTGCTTCGCATTGTGGCGTCAATAAGTTCCGTGACCCTAATTTTCATTGCTTTTTACAGTGGACCTGCAATTTGGGTAATCCTGGCGTGCCTGTTGGTCGGTCTCACTTCCCCACCGATTCAGCAGGTAGCCCGATCGGTTTACCCAAGCTTGATTGCTTCAAGGCAAACCTCCTACCTTTTCTCGTTAGATGCCACTTTGCAGGAACTCTTGTGGGTTTTCGGTCCAGTGCTGGCGACCATGATTACCGCAACCTACAACAGTGCCAGTGCAGTGGTGTTCATGGCTCTCGTTCAAATCGTTGGCACTTTTTTGTTTGCGCGAAATCCGGAAATAGCCAGGTTGGCAGTGCCGAAATCAAAACGCCGCATGGGCGGTATTCTCAAGCATCCGATTGTTTTGGCTAACGTTCTAATCAACATGAGCTTGGTTGCAAGTTTCGGTGGAGCCGAAGTGGGAACAGTTGCGGTGCTGGGAATTGCCGCATCTGGAATCGTAATTGCCGCCCTCTCGCTCGGCTCAATAATCGGTGGTTTTGGTTTTGGACACAGAGCAAAAACCAAGTGGGCACTGTTGAAGTTTGTGAGCATTGTGCTGGTTGGTTTCGGGGCCGTTTTTCTGAACCCAACTGATTTGGTGTGGATCACACTTTGCTGGTTTGTTGCTGGGATTGGAGTTGCGCCAGCCTTCGCAACAATGGCATCCATGATTTCCGTTTCGTTCGGGACGGCCGACAGTGCAGAGGCATACGGCTGGGCGAACACAGCACAGCTAATAGGTTTCGCCGGTGGCGCGGCCATCGCAGGTATTGTGATTGACAACTTTGCCCCGGAGGCAGCTTGGTACATCAACTTGGTTTCGGCCGCACTGGCGGTCATTTTCGCCTTGGCAACAGTTAGATTCAATCCATCCCTCGAACGCAAGGACGACTAATGGCTATTTATGCGGTGACTTATAAATACATCGACGATCCGGAGCTAATCAACCAAATCCGTCCGTCCCACAGAGTTTGGCTCAAAGAATTGCTCGATCAGGGCATTCTTCTGGTGAGCGGGCCGATGGTCAATCGCGCTGCAGCACTTTTGGTGTTTCGCTCCGGCTCTGAAGAAGAGTTGAGCGCACTGCTCGATCACGATCCGCTCGAAGTTGCTGGAGTAATCGAGGAACGAATCATCGAAGAATGGAATACTGTCTTCGGTCCTTGGAGTTAGTCCCTTTATGGAACTTAAGATGAACAACGGCAACAAAATCGACCAGCTTGGACTGGGCGTATACAAGGTAGCCCAAGAAGACGCAGTTCGACTCATGCGAGAGGCCGTTGAGGTTGGTTATCGAAGAATCGACACCGCCGCCCTCTACGGAAACGAAGCAGAAGTTGGGCAAGGCATTCGCGAATCGGGAATCGACCGCGAAGATATCTTTGTAACCACAAAAATTTGGAACGACCGTCAGGGCTACCACGAAGCTTTGAAGGCTATCGACGAATCGCTGAGCCGTCTTGATCTTGGCTACATCGACCTACTTCTAATCCACTGGCCAAGTCCGGCACAGGACCTTTACGTTGAAACCTGGAAGGCTTTTGAGAAAGTTCTGGCAGACGGCCTGGTGAAGAACATTGGCGTGAGCAACTTTCAACCAGCGCACCTCGAGCGCCTTATGACAAACTCCGAAGTAAAGCCGACGGTAAACCAGGTTGAACTTCATCCTTTCTTTCAGCAGCATGAGGTTAGGGCAGCTAACGCTAAACACGGGGTTCTGACCGAGAGTTGGTCACCACTGGCCAGAGCCGGAAAGAACGACAATCCAGTGCTTATCGAACTTTCGGAAGAGACCGACCGAACTGTATCTCAGGTAATCATCCGTTGGCAGCTTCAACTTGGGAATTTAGTGATCCCAAAGACCACTCACCGAAACCGCCTAGAAGAGAACTTCAATGTGTTCAACTTTGAGCTGTCTTCCGCTCAGATGCAGCGAATTGCAACGCTGGATGAAGGTTTACGCATGGGCCCGAACCCAGATGAGTTTGGATAGTCGTGAGGGTACTAGTAACCGGTAGCAGCGGGCTTGTTGGCACCGAACTTATTTCACAACTTGAAGCGCTGGGCCACTCGGTAGTTCGCTGGAAGCGCGGAACCGTTGTTTCAGGCCAAGACCTTGAGACTGTGGACGCAATTGTGAATCTAGCCGGCGCAACTACCGGCAAACTTCCCTGGACAAAAAAGTACAAAAAAGAATTGATCGACTCCAGAATCGAAACCACTCGAATGCTGGTCAAAGCAATCAACGAGTGCAAGAATCCCCCACAAGTTTTTGTT
This sequence comes from Rhodoluna sp., assembly GCA_044361205.1. Lineage (GTDB taxonomy): Bacteria > Actinomycetota > Actinomycetes > Actinomycetales > Microbacteriaceae > Rhodoluna. The sequence continues at coordinate 3,797 of JBIKJD010000018.1, read as the reverse complement.
TCTGGATCAGCATCCGGTTTCTACGGAGACACCAAGGAAATTACCGCAACCGAAGAGACCCCAAAGGGAACTGGTTTCTTAAGTGACCTCGCTTGGCGCTGGGAAGAGGTCGCCAAAGAGGCAAAGACTCGAGTTGTTCTGATCAGAACCACGATGGTCCTCAGCCGCAAACTTGGAGCCCTTGGAAGGTTGCTTCCTCTAATCAAACTTGGCGTTGCCGGACCACTGGGATCGGGGAAACAGTGGTGGGCTTGGATTTCACTTCCAGATGAAGCAAGAGCAATCATCCACCTAATTGAAACCAAGACGGCTAGGGGCCCATTCAACCTAACCGCACCTGAGTCTGCAACCTGCACTCAAATGATTCGAAGCCTGGGCGACAAACTTCAAAGGCTTACGATCATCCCGGTACCGGCCTTTGCACTAAGGCTCGCGTTCTGGGAAGGAGCCGACGAACTTTTACTTTGCAATCAAAAGATGACTGCAGATAAGTTGTTGGCGTCCGGGTTCAAATTCGAACACCCTACCCTTGACTCAGCGACAACTTGGGTAACGAAAAACCCCGCCAACTAATTGACGGGGATTCTCGTTTAAGTGTGATTACTTCTTTGGTGCTGGCTTCTTAGCAGCAGGCTTCTTAGCAGCAGGCTTCGCAGCAGCCTTAGGTGCGGCCTTTTTGGCAGCAGGCTTCTTAGCAGCAGGCTTCGCAGCAGCCTTAGGTGCGGCCTTTTTGGCAGCAGGCTTCTTAGCTACAGAGTTTGCCTTCGACTCCACTGCACCGGCAGCCTTGGCAATTGCATTTCCAGCGTTAGCAGCAACTTTTGGCGCTTGCTTGGCAACTGCGTTAGCAGTCTTAGCAACAGACTTTGCGCCGTCCTTGATTGCCTTGTCAGCAACCTTCTTGCCCTTGGCAACCTTGCGACCAATGTCCTTGGAAACGTCCTGTGCTAAGTCCACAGCGTCTTCGGCAACGTCGCTTAGAACTTTGCCTACGTCCTTTGAACTCTTCTTAAAAAACTTGTTGAAATTGTCTTTGATGCCCAAAATAACTCCTAGATGTATGTGGGTCCTTGCAAGTAAAGGTTACCTGAACCTTTTTCTATACGGTGTTAGAAACGAAGGATTGCTTTTTATCCAATGTGTCGTCTTCTGCGCATTATTTCGTCTAGCGAAGAAGTTTCACTGGTGTCTGGTCGAGAATCAATCTCGACTACCTCGGCCAAGTTCACGATTTCTATGGCACCGGTTTTCAAGAATCCCTGTTTTGGAACCTCGGTAGGTTGCCAGGCAGTCGCGTTAGTTTCCGACGGCGAGCTCTTTACTTCAATCGATGGACGCGTGAAAACGATAGTGCGGCGAACCGAGTCCTGGACGAGCGTCTGATACTTTCGGTGGTTTCGGACAGTCAGTGAAATCAGAACCACCGAGGTAAGCCCGGTGCCGATGCCTAGGGCAAGCCCGCTGCCCAACGTGGCAAATTCGAGAAGTGATAGGCCCGAAATTGAAAGTGAAACTAAGGCGAACGTCGCTAGAAGAGTTCGGCCCCTGCGAGCTTTAATCGCGCGGCTCGCTTTATCGCCGAGTTTTGCTGACATCAAGTCACGAGCTGTAGCCTCAACTGTGTTTCGCGAGGGGTTTTTTGCGTCAGCCTTAATGAACGATGGTAAGAAAACCAAAAACCAGATGGCTGCAATCATTGCGATAGTCAGGCCGCCCGAAGTTATGTTCATACTTCAACGATATATATGTTCGCCCGAACTTCTGATATTTGGGTGGGCGTGTTTAATCGAACGGATAAATAGTTTTTCCAACATCGCCAGACAAATAGCGTTTCAGAAGACCGTTGCTTACCTCGTCACTCGTCAGAGCAAAAATATGATGGTCGCGCCAATCATTGTTGATGTGGATAAACGAAAGCTTGGTTCCTTCGTAGCGGAAACCAAGTTTCCGCACGATTTGAAGTGAGGCTCGGTTCTCAGGTCGGATCGCAATTTCAACGCGATGCAGGCCGACTATCTTGAATGCGTAGTCGGTAGCCAGGGCTACCGCGATTGGCATGATTCCTCGGCCAGCGAAGTTTGGGTGCATCCAGTATCCGATGTAGGCATTCTCTACGGATCCGTGAATAATGTTCGAGACATTTAGTTGGCCAACCAACTCGCCTTCATATTCGATTACGAAAGGCAAGGCTGAATCTTCAGCGAACTGGCGCAACATGGATCGGATTGATTGCCGGAAGTCCAGGTTGAGCGGTCCAGTTGGATTCGTTCCCTCCCATGGTCGAAACCAGTCACGGTTCTCCAGCTGAATCTTTTCAATCGCCTTCCAATCACGCATCCGAATTATCCGAAGCGTGACGTCATCGTGGGATAGCGGAAAAGTTAGTGGCACGATGGCAAGATTAGTCGCATGAGTGAAGAAGCGATAGCGTCTAAAAAAACCGAGTTACGCAACCAGATCTCAAACTCTAGAAGACTTGGGCACGATTGCGGGCACAGCCACTCTCAGAAACTAATTGATTTCGCTTGGGAACAGCGGGCCAAAACTATTGGTTGTTTCATTTCGTTCGGCGACGAGCCGAGCACAAACCTCTTTTTGAAGCACTGCCAATTAGACGAGACAATCAAACTTTACGTTCCACGCGTATCTGGCGCCGAGCTGGAGTGGGTGTTATTCGATGAAAATCAAGTTCGCCACCCGCTTGGCATGAACGAGCCAATCGGTCCGGCCGAGAGTCTTTCCGATTTGGATTTACTAGTGGTTCCCGCCGTGGCCCTAGACACAAGTGGGCGAAGGCTAGGACGCGGTCGCGGCTATTACGATCGGGCACTCGCAAAACTTTCCCCAAAAACAGTTGTGGGAGTAGTTCACTCAGATGAGCTCCTGGGTGACATACCGACAGACCCCCACGACCGAGCGGTTGACTTTATTTGCACGTGTGAGGAACTGCTAGCCGCATCGCGTTAAAATTGCCTTATGCCTACCTATTCCTATGCGTGCAAGAAGTGCGACCATCAGTTTGATGTTCAGCAGCAGCTGAGTGATTCCGACCTGGAGGTTTGCCCAAAGTGCTCCGGAGAATTACGCAAAGTTTTTGGACAAGTGGGAGTCACATTTAAGGGAACGGGTTTTTATCGAAACGATTCGGGGTCTTCGCCCAAGTCCGACTAGCCCCAGTGCGGAGGCTTATCAGCCTTAAGTCGGGAGTCGTTAGATTCTGAACCGTCTCCCCAAGCTTGCGCGGTTTCATCGAAACTCGCATCATCGAAGAGTGACTCGGTCTTTTTAGAAAGTTCCATCCCTAAGCGATCGCCAATACGAATGGCTACTCCCTGAGGGTCGGAGAAAACATCTAGGGCATGAACGGGAATCACTTCCCAACCCATCGCGGCGAGCAGTGCCGGGCGAAGTCTCACCTGCTCGGCTAGGTCTTCCCCAACTAGGTTCCAATCAGGAACAATAACTGCAGCCTTGGCTCCATAGGAGGCGGCCAATGCGATTCTGACTGTGTAACCTAAAGTCACATGTGCTCCCATTTTTCGAAGCCGAAGGGCCAAATCAGAAAGTAGTGGGTCAGTTTCCAAAGAGTCATTGGTTAGCGAGCGAGCCGAGGCGAACGAATACATTTTCGCAAACTGTTTTGCTGCGCCCGATGGTTGTTCAGGAAGTGACTCAGCGGAAATCGAGGTAACCACCGTTAGCGATTTTCGAGCACTGACGAGCAGATTCGCTAATGTGCGTCGTCCGCTTGGTTCACTCAACTGACCCAATTGCTCAGCGGCTTTACCACTGGAAAG
>JBIKJD010000017.1:0-14825 GCA_044361205.1 Rhodoluna sp. | reverse complement strand
ACCACTACCTGGCCATGGCGGGCGCCATCGGTGAAGAAGCCTGGAAGTCAAAGGGTGAGCTTTACAGCGAGTACGAAAACTCCATCGGCACCGGCCAGGTGCACGTATGGTTCCCCGCCCAAGAGGGTGGATTCCCTAAACCTAAGGACGTGAACCTCTCTCGTGACTGAATTTAGAAGAATCCTGCTGGACGGCTATCCAATTCAGGTTGAACGAGTAGGCGAAGAGCTAATTGCGCCGGATGGTCGAAAGATTGCCATCAAGGACGCCATTCACCTAGCGCCGAGTGAACCGACCAAGATCGTGGCGGTGCACCTGAACTACGACAGTCGCACCAAAGAGTTCATGACCAAGTTGCCGCCGGCACCGACCTACTTCCTGAAGCCAACCACCGCTCTGAACAGCCACAAGGCTGCGGTTGTTCGTCCTGAGGGCTGCAAGTGGTTGAACTACGAAGGTGAGATCGTAATCATCATCGGTAAAACCTGCCGCAACATTTCTCCAGAGGAAGCCGGAGACTACATCGCTGGCTATTCGGTTGGTAACGACTTCGGTTTGCACGACTTCCGTGACACCGATGCCGGTTCGATGCTTCGCGTGAAGGGCTCTGACACCCTGGCTCCGGTTGGTCCTGGAATGGTCACCGACTGGGATTTCCGGAACAAGCGAATTCAAACCATTGTGAACGGCAAGGTCGTTCAAGATGACAACACCGACAACATGGAGTGGAACATGCACTACCTAGTTGCCGACATTGCCAGAACCATCACTCTGCTTCCAGGCGACATGCTTTACTCGGGAACTCCGGCGAATAGCCGCCCGGTATTCCCTGGCGACGTCGTCGAAGTTGAAGTTGAGGGTCTTGGCCGACTAACGAATCACATCGTGGTTGGGCCAACTGCAATTCGCGAAGACGTTGGTGCCCAGCCAACCGAGAGCGAAGAGGTAGTCTCGACCGCCATGGGTGGCGACTGGGAGTTCCGAGGAATTCGCACCCCATCCAAAGACCTGTACCCATCTACCGTGGAGGAAAAGTAAATGATCAAGATCAACGTTGATATGAACAAGTGTCAGCACTATGGCATGTGTGTGTTCGAAGCTCCTAAAGTCTTCAAACTTAACGAAGATGACAAGCTCGAATACATGGCGACGGCAGAAGACAGCGAACTCGCCAACGTAGAGGCCGCCATCGACGTCTGCCCAATGCAGGCGATCTTCCTCGTCGACTAGAAACATGAGCAAGCCGGTAGTAATTGTAGGAGCCTCCATGGGCGGACTGCGAACGGCCGAAGCGCTCAGACGTTTCGGCTATGCCGGTGCAATCACGGTTATCGGAGATGAAAGCTGGGCTCCATATAACCGGCCGCCGCTCTCCAAAGAGGTGTTGGCAGGGGATGTGGTTAGTCACGAAACAGTTGCCTTCCCGCAGCGCGCTGCCACGGAAGACGTTGGCTGGGTTCTAGGGCACAGGGTGGTTTCGGCTGACCTCGCGAATGAGACGGTAACTACCGATGATGGTGAAGTTTTCGAGTACTCGCACCTAATCGTTGCCACCGGGCTCCGTCCAAAACGTCAGGTTTATCCGAACAACATCCACGCTGGGCGACACATCATTCGCACCCTCGACGACGCCATGGGTTTGCGCGCCGAACTTCAGCCGGGTGCTCGGGTTGTAGTTTTGGGGGCTGGTTTCGTGGGTTGCGAAACCGCGGCAACGGCTCGCAAGCTCGGCTGTGAAGTCACCATCGTGGCTCCTGGAACTGTGCCTTTGTTGAGGCCGCTCGGTGTCGAGTTGGCCAGTGAATTGCAAAAAAGACAGGAAGCCGAGGGGGTACGGTTCCTGATGAAACGATCGGTTGTCGATCTGGTCGGCGAGGCGAGAATCTCGGCGGTTGCCCTTGATGACGGTAGCGAAATCGAGTGCGATGTGTTCATCGAAGCCATCGGGAGTCTTCCGAACACCGAGTGGCTAGAGGGTAACGACTTGGACCTGTCGGATGGACTGCTCTGTAACCAGAATTTGAGGGCATTAAAGGCTTCTGGCGAAAGCTGGAGCAACGTCTGGGGAGTTGGCGATGTGGTCCGATTCCCGAACACAATCTTCGACGAAGTTCCAAGGCGCGTTGAGCACTGGAACATTCCGAGTGAATGCGCCAAATATGTTGGGAACGCAATTGCTGTCGGTTCGACCGAGGCAGAGTTCCGGCCAATCCCGTCGTTCTGGTCCGACCAATTCGACGTGCACATTCTTTCGTTCGGGCTACTTGCACTTGCCGATAGCAATCGGTTGGTTGAAGGATCACTCGACGGTGATTGTGTGTTTGAGTATTACCGAGGCGACAAACTGGTCGGAGCCGCCGGAATTGGTATGCGTTCGGTTGTTCAGGGTTATCGAAAAGTTTTTGAAAGTTAGAAAGGATCCACATGTCATCATTTTTTGATCTAGACATTTCATTCGAAGACGACGGAGAAGTGCCAGACTCGTCGAAGCTGCCAGCCGCTAATCTCAAAGCGGCCATCGAGACTCTGCCCGAAGCATTACGCGATGTGGCCATGGGTGTGCTCTACGAAAAGCGCACCATGAGTGACGTTTCTCAGGCTCTTGGGATTCGCCAAAGCGAGCTGGTTACCCGCCTGCACCGCGCCCAGCTGGCAATTGGTATGTACCTCATGAGCCAGGGACGCCCAGGCCACTGATGCCAATAAAACTGCAAAACTTTATCGGCGGCGAATACCGTGAACCGATTTCCGCCGAGGCCATGGACATCTTCAACCCGGCCGATGGCAAGGTCTACGCCGAGGCTCCGATTTCTTCGGTGGCCGATGTTGATTCGGCATTTAAGTCAGCAGAAAAGGCTTTCGAAAGCTGGCGGAGAAGCACTCCGGCTGAACGGCAATTGGCGCTACTCAAGATTGCCGACGCATTCGAGGCAAGAGCCGAAGACTTAGCGGACACCGAGAGTCGCGACACCGGAAAACCACGCGGAATCATGATTCCCCACGAGGTGAACAACATCGTAAATCAGATTCGTTTCTTCGCAGGAGCCGCTCGAAACCTGGAGGGCCGGGCAACCGGAGAGTACACACGCAACCACACCTCATCGATTCGCCGCGAACCAATCGGCGTTATCGGTCAGATCACACCTTGGAACTACCCGATGGTTATGGCCACCTGGAAGTTTGCGCCAGCCATTGCCGCTGGAAACACCATCGTTTTGAAGCCGTCTGACACAACTCCGGCGACCACGTTACTGATGGCCGAAATCGCGTCCGAGTTTTTGCCTGCAGGCGTTTTCAACGTTGTGGTCGGAGACCGCACCACTGGCAAGGCCTTGGTTGAACACAAGATTCCGCAGATGGTTGCAATCACCGGTTCGGTTCGCGCCGGAATGGAAGTAGCCAAATCGGCAGCCATTGACGTCAAGCGCGTTCATCTTGAACTTGGCGGTAAAGCCCCGGCAATTGTCTTCCCCGATGCCGACCTGCAGCGCGCAGCCTCAACGATTGTTGGAGCCGCCTTCTATAACGCCGGACAAGACTGCACAGCTGCCACCCGAGTACTCGTGCACGAAAGCATCCGCGACGAGCTTTTGGCGCTGATGAAGGCAGAGGTTTTAGCGAACGCCAAGACCGGCGACCCAAGTCGCTCAGACATCCTGTTTGGCCCGGTCAACAACATCAATCAATTTGAGCGAGTAGCTGGCTTTGTGGAGAGAATCCCAAGCCACGCCGAACTTATCGTTGGTGGTACCGGCTCGAGCAGCAACGGCTACTACCACGAGGCAACCATCATCGCGGATCTTCACCAAGACGATGAACACATCCAGGACGAAATCTTTGGTCCGGTGCTTTCGGTGCAAACCTTCAAATCCGAAGCAGAAGCTCTTCGAAACGCCAACGACGTTATGTATGGTTTGGGTTCATCGATTTGGACATCAGACCACGGCCGGGCCATGCGCTTCTCGCGCGACCTCAACTTTGGGGCCGTTTGGGTAAATGAACACGGCGCCCTGGCGGCAGAGATGCCTCACGGCGGCTTCCGTCACAGTGGGTACGGCAAAGACCTCTCAATGTACGGATTTGAGGATTACACGCGCATAAAACACGTCATGAGTTACATAGGGGACTAACCTATTTAAAAAGAAGGCGAAATGACTAATCAACGACGATTAATCGCCAAGCCACAGGACCAGGGATTGGATGCCTGGGTTGCTTCGGTAGCCGAGCTTACAAAGCCTGATTCGGTGATCTGGTGCGATGGCTCCAAAGCGGAATACGACCGACTTTGCCAAGAACTTGTAGCCAACGGAACTTTTATCACGCTGAATCCGGAGAAAAGACCCAACAGCTTTCTGGCGCGAACCGATGCCAGCGACGTGGCCCGCGTTGAAGAGCGCACGTTTATCTGCAGCGAAACTGAAATCGATGCCGGGCCCACTAACAACTGGGTAGCCCCCGAGGCTATGAAGGAACGACTAGAACCGCTCTTTGCAGGTTCAATGCGCGGTCGAACTATGTATGTAATTCCCTTTGCCATGGGTCCGGTTGGTGCCGACCTAACCAAGTACGGAATCCAAATCACCGACAGCGCCTACGCAGTTGTGAACATGCACCTCATGACCAGAATTAGCCCTCAGGTGCGAACTTCGATCCTCAACGGTTCCGATTGGGTGGCCACGATTCACTCAGTTGGGGCCCCACTAGAACCGGGCGAAGCCGATAGAGCTTGGCCTTGCAATGCGGAGAAATACATTTGCCAGTTCCCGGAAACCAAAGAAGTTTGGTCATTTGGTTCGGGTTACGGCGGAAATGCGCTACTGGGGAAGAAATGCATGAGCCTGAGAATTGGTTCGGTCATGGCTCGCGATGAAGGCTGGTTGGCCGAGCACATGCTGATCATTCGGATGACCAATCCCGAAGGTGAAAGAATGCATTTGGCCGCCGCATTCCCTTCTGCTTGCGGCAAAACCAACTTGGCCATGCTTCGCCCTAGCCTTCCGGGCTGGAAGGTCGAAACCGTAGGAGACGACATCGCTTGGATTGGGCCAGATAGTCAAGGTCGACTTCGTGCCGTAAATCCAGAAAACGGGTTTTTTGGGGTGGCCCCAGGAACCAGCGCCAAATCCAACCCGGTCGCTATGGAACTGATTTCGAGAGACACAATATTCACGAATGTTGCCCTCACTGAGGATGGTGATGTGTGGTGGGAAGGTATGACCAAAGAGGCGCCTGCTTCGCTCACCGACTGGCAAGGGAACGCTTGGAATTCGGAGCTAAAAACCACCGCTGCTCACCCGAACGGCAGATTTACTTCCCCCGCGGTTAACTGCTCAACAATCAGCGCCGACTGGGATAACCCGGAAGGCATTCCCTTAGACGCGATTGTTTTCGGCGGCCGCCGCTCGTCCGGTGCGCCCCTAGTAATCGAATCAAAGAGCTGGGAGCACGGTGTTTTCCTCGGAGCCACGATGGTGTCCGAGCAAACAGCTGCTGCTGAGGGGACAGTTGGCAAGCTGCGCCACGACCCTTTCGCCATGCTCCCGTTTGCCGGTTACAACATGGCCGACTACTGGCAACACTGGATCAATATGGCTGGCAAGGTTAGCAAATTGCCGGTTATCTTCCGCGTCAACTGGTTTCTCAAAAATGAGCAAGGGCAGTTCATCTGGCCGGGTTTCAGTGAAAATGCCCGCGTGCTTCGTTGGATGATGGATCGTATTCAAGGAAAAGTTCCTGCAGATTCGACCCCGTTTGGGCTACTGCCTAAATTGCAGGACCTTGGTGTGAGTGAACTGGGCTTATCAGAGCAAGATTCGCTCAGGCTTTTGGCAATGCCGCATCCAGAGTTACTTGCGGAATTCAGGGATAACGAAGAGTACTTCCGCCAGTTCGGAGATCGGTTGCCCGACGCAATTCGATCTGAGTTGGCAGCTGAACTGGAAGCGGCCGCTAACTGAATTCTGGGGCATGACGCATACCCAGTTCTCTGACAACCTCGAAAAGCGCGTCAATGTCAGCTTCGCTGGTTCGGAAGTTTGTGTAGCAGGGTCTCAGCCAAATTTCGCCGTCGATGGTGGCCGGAGACAGATAGATGCGTCCGTCTTCCAAAATCGCCTCGTAAATCTTTTTATTGAGACCGCTGGCGTCCCGAACGCCCGCTGGGGTGAACTGGATTGGCACAATCGATAGTTGCGGACGGTTTGGTAGCACCCTGAAGTCGCTGGCGTGGTTTGCTAAGTCGTAGGTTAGCTCGGCAAGCTTAAGGTTCTCGGTAATCGCCTTTTCGAATTCGTCCGCCCCATGGGACGCGAAACCCATCCACATTTTCAATGCTCGAACCGGGCGAGAGTACTCTAGTGTGATGTCGACCGCGTTTGGTTCGTCCGAGTCGTGTGGCATGTAAGCCTCATTGTGGCTGAACGTGCGCACAAGCGGCTCGTAGTTCTTCATCAGCACGATGCTGCAAGCCTTAGGAACAAATAGCCATTTATGTGCGTCGATGGTCACCGAATCGGCGCGAGACAAACCTCGGAAAAGCACCTTAGCCTTTGAGGTTCCGGCGGCAGGTGCCCCGTAAGCTCCATCCACGTGCATCCAAATTCCGTATTTCTCGCAAAGGTCGGCTATTTCGTCCAAGGGATCGACAGCACCGGTGAGTGTGGTTCCCGACGAAGCGATCACAGCCAGTGGCACAAAGCCGTTTGCGATGTCTTCCCTGATGGCAGCTTCGAAGTCATTCATTCTCATACGGCGATCTTCATCGATTGCAATCGAACGTATTGCCTCGCTACCGAAACCCAGTAACTCTACCGCCCGAATATTCGAATAGTGGGCTTCTTGCGAGCAGTAAATGGCAACACGGTCTCGAACTCCTTCTTTTCGGGAGTTTGGGAACCGCTTTGTTCTGGCCGCTGCGAGAGCGGTTATGTTGCTAATTGTGCCGCCACTGGTGAACAGACCCTTGGCGTTATCGTCGTAGCCAATAAATTGACCAATCCATCGAGCCGCCTGCCGTTCCAAAAGTGTGGCTGCCTTTGAATCAACAGCTAGGTTGATGTCGTAACTCGAAGCCAAAAAGTCGGCCACAGCCCCGATTTCCAAACCGCTGGAACCGATGTAAGCAAAGAAACGTGGACGAGATTGGGCGGTGGACTGATCTAAAATTTCTACCGCCTGCGAGAGAGTGACTGTTTCCCCTCTGCCCGAACGCGGTAAATCCTCAGAGAGAACCGCGGTAGTGGCCGCACTTACACCGGGCTCACTTTCGCGTGCAGAATCAAAACTCGACCAAACCTCGGATACTCGAACCGCTAAATCTTGAAGCAACTCTGACCGATCCCCGCGAAATTTAAACATTTTCTGCCCCTGTAAGCATCCTTGTTTCACCTTTTTCAATAGAAAAACGCCACAAAGTCTTCGTGTGGCTCTGGCGCAAGTCTAATTCTCTGAGCAGTTTTCTAAGCGGCCATAAGTAAAGCGTCGATGCCGAAGGCGGCTTTTAGCGGGAAATCCAGGTAGTCGGCCATTTGCTCTAGTTCTGGTGCGCGCCAAACGAAATCTCTCGCCATCATTGCCAACGACGACCAGAAGAAGCAGGTCATCAGATCGCTCGCATAGTGGGTAACGCTCTCGCCAGGAAATGCTTGACCAAGAACCTTTTTCAAAAGCGGCGGGGCATCGGCAGCACCGAAGCGGTGAAGAGTTGCCCAAACGTTGAGTTCATACTGTCTGGCAATCTGGGGATCAAAAATCTTGCTCGAGTTTTCGATGTGGAGCAGGCTATGGATTGTTCTAGCGTGGGAGATTCGAGCATTCTCAAGCAGTTCGAAAAGATCTGTGAAGCGAGTGATGTCGTAGCCACAACGACGAAGCTCGTAGACATCTGGAAAATAAAGCATCTTGTAGAAAGGAACGTGACCCCGAGCGTTTACGGGCAGACCCCATGATTCGAGCACGGGGTCGTGCTCGTCTTCGATGCGGTCGTTGATGTCCATTGGTTAATTGTCGTTGATGTTCCCTAGGCTTGGAGCAAGTTTCCAACAGGGAGTAAAAATGGGTGGATGTTCCAAGTTCTTTTACATTGTTTTGGGGTTGTTCTTTGTTCTGATTGCAATGTCAACGCCGATTCTCTGGGTGTTCTTGCTAATTGGTGTAGCGGCTGCCGTCTTTGCCTACATCGTCAACAACCGAACCAAACAGAAAGACTTGCTTTTGGGGCTGGATCAGCAAGCAATCGCCCTAGAAAGTTTGGCCGCTGGAACCTCGATGGTCACACCCCTGGCTATTTCGCTTGCCAAAGGTGAAAAGCCAATCTGTGTTTTGCCTTCAGTGGCACTAACCGAATACGAAAGCACCGGAAGCTCTTTCTCAGGCGGCACCGCGGGAATCAGTTTTCCGCTTACCGACACTATTGGCGGCAATCTAGGTGGTATGAAAGGTAGTTTCACTCGGAATCCAGAGCAATTAATGATTGTTGATCAGGGTAAGGCCATCTTTACCAATCAGCGCATCCTGTTCAGCGGAGCCAAGTTCGTTCGCGACTGGAGCCTCAAAGATACTGTTTCTCTAGAGCCTGGCCCCAATGGCTTCGACGTGAAGATTGCGGTCACAAACCGCGAGCGCACCTCAGGCCTCCGAGGTATCAACATTAACGATTTTGGGCCTGGCTACGCCGCCGCTTATGCGTTCAACCTGAGTCAAAATGGGTTGGAGTCCGCCAACCAATGGGCTAGAGACCTCGCTCAAGAAATTCGCGTGGCGGTCAGCCTTGAGAGAGCGAAGAAGTCTAAATAGCGAGCATGTCGTGACGCACGATAATCGCGTCGCGAGCCGGGCCAACGCCAATTGCTGAAATACGGCAACCGCTTAGCTTTTCAACAGCCAGGATGTAGTCCTGTGCGTTCTTTGGAAGTTCCTCGAAACTTCGGCACTTGCTGATGTCTTCTTCCCAGCCTGGGAAGTTTTCGTAGATTGGCTTTGCGTGGTGGAAGTCGCTCTGGCTCACCGGAACTTCTTCGTGGCGAACGCCGTCGACGTCGTAGGCAACACACACTGGAATCTCTTTTAGGCCGGTAAGAACATCTAGCTTGGTTAGTACGAAGTCGGTGAGGCCATTGATTCGAGCCGAGTAGCGCGCGATTGGTGCGTCATACCAACCACAACGACGAGGGCGCCCGGTGGTGGTTCCGAACTCATGCCCGGTCGAGCGAAGGAACTCGCCCGATTCGTCGAAAAGTTCGGTTGGGAACGGGCCGGAACCCACTCGGGTTGTGTAGGCCTTCACGATACCGATGATCGACTTCAACTGAGTTGGCCCAACGCCGGAGCCAGTTGAAGCTCCTCCGGCGGTTGCGTTTGAAGAGGTTACGAACGGGTAGGTTCCGTGGTCGACATCGAGCATGGTGGCCTGGCCACCCTCGAATAGAACAAGCTTGCCTGATTCAAGCGCTTGGTGGAGTTCCAGAGCGGTATCACTTACGTATGGGCGAAGGCGCTCGGCGTAGCCAAGAAGTTCGGCAACCACAGCATCGGTCTTGATTGCTGCCCGGTTGTAAACCTTGGTGAGCAGGTTGTTCTTGTTCACGAGAGCCGCCTCAACCTTTTGGCGAAGAATACTTTCGTCGAATAAATCTTGGATGCGAATACCCACACGGTTGATCTTGTCGGCGTAGGTTGGGCCGATGCCACGACCGGTGGTGCCGATGGCACGTTTTCCTAGAAAACGCTCGGTCACCTTGTCGATGGTTACGTTGTAAGAGGTGATGACGTGAGCGTTAGCGGAGATGCGAAGTTTTGAGGTGTCGATGCCACGAGCATTTAGAGCGTCTAGCTCTTCGAAAAGAACGGCTGGGTCGATGACCACGCCGTTGGAAATAACTGGGACGACCCCTGGGGTCAGAATGCCTGAAGGTAGCAGGTGGAGTGCGTACTTCTCGTTGCCGATGACGACGGTGTGGCCGGCGTTGTTGCCGCCGTTGAATTTGACCACGTAGTCGATGTGCTCAGCGAGTAGGTCTGTCGCCTTACCCTTACCTTCGTCGCCCCACTGTGCGCCGATGATTACAACTGCAGGCATGGCTACCCCTCTTCAAAGCTGGGATTCTTGCCCGAAAACCGAGCACCACTCAAGTTTACCGCTCAAAAGGTCGGTGGATATGGATAACGTGTTTGCTATGAGAAGCCTTTCCATGGTTGCCACCATTTCAATCACCACCCTCATCTTGGTGGGCTGTAGCGCCTCCCCTACCGAGTCGCCTGAAAACCCTGAATTCCGCGAGCCAAGTTCACCAATTCAAACCGTTGAACCTACCCCTACGCCTGAACCCACCGAGACCGAAGCGCCAGAGGAACTCACCTATTGGCCAAACGGGCTTGAAGTTACCGATGTTTCTGGTCGAAACGGCAAATCCTGCACGTTCGACATGTGTATTTACCTCGAACTGAAAGCACTGGAGAACTGTTCCAGAATCACCTTGGACGGCGACGTTTTCAGTGCTGAAGACGACGTAGTCGACGAGTTTTCCGAAGATTTCGGAAAGTTGTCCAAGGGTAAGACCCGCGTGGTTGAACTTGGCACGGTTTATCTTGGCGACGAAGACGAATACATCGACCTAGGCGACTACACCTGCTGGAAGTAGCTAGAAAACGTGCTGCATAACCCAGCTGTGCATGGCTACGGCCGCTGCGGCACTGGCGTTGATCGAGCGAGTTGACCCAAACTGGGTAATTTCCAGAACCACTTCGGACGCATCGATGGCTTCCTGCGATAGACCTGGGCCTTCTTGCCCGAACAGCAGAACGCAGTTTTCTGGCAGGTAGTACTGCTCAATCTTTTTGCAGCCAGGCGCGTTGTCGATGGCGATGATCGGCAGGTTCTCACGCTTAGCCCAAACCAGAAAATCATCCACGGTTGAGTGATGACGCACGTGCTGGTAGCGGTCGGTGACCATGGCTCCCCTGCGGTTCCAACGGCGATTGCCGATGATGTGCACCTCGGCGGCCAGGAAGGCATTAGCGGTTCGAACGATCGACCCGATGTTTAGATCGTGCTGCCAGTTCTCGATGGCAACGTGGAAACCGTGACGGCGGCTGTCGAGCTCGGCCACGATTGCGTCCATCTTCCAATACCGGTATTTATCTAAAACGTTTCTAGTGTCGCCGTTTTGCAGCAGCTCAGGGTCGAACCAGTCACCTTCAGGCAGAGGACCTTCCCAAGGACCAACACCCCAAGTAGTTAGTTCGGCAGAAGGTTCGCCTGGATTACCGGTTTCAGACACGAGCGTAGGCACGCTTTCTGAACTGCAGAGCAATCACTGCCAGCACTGCCGCAATCGCGGAGGCAATCAACACGGCAAGAGTGCCCATCGATGCGGTTTCTTCGCTTCCCTTGAAGGCCAGTTCGTTTATCAAAAGCGAAACGGTAAAGCCAACCCCGGCCAGAATCCCGATGGTTGCCACGTCCCACCAGGTGAGTTTGCTAGAAAGGCTGGCGTTGGTGAACCTAGCCATGAGCCAAGCCGTACCCACGATTCCGATTGGTTTTCCAATCACCAGACCGAAGATGATGCCAAGGGCAACCGGAGAAGCCACGACATCGCTCAGGCCTAGACCCTGGACCGAAACTCCAGCGCTAAAAAACGCGAATACGGGAACGGCGAACCCAGCGGAAATCGGGTGGATTCGGTGCATTACGGCGTCCGAGGTCTTTAGGTTCATCAATAGACCCATGGCCACCCCGGCGATCGTGGCGTGGATGCCACTCTCGTGAAGAGCAACCCAGGTCAGCCCTGCCAGCGGCAGATAGAAATACCATCCGGTCACGCGCTTCTTCTGCAACATTCCGAACAGGAACAATCCGATCACAGCAACCAACAGTGCCCAGAGGTTCAAGCTGGCCGTGTAGAAAACCGCGATGACGATAATCGCACCCAAATCGTCCACCACAGCAAGTGTCAGTAAGAAAGCACGAAGTTCGATTGGCAAACTGCGCCCAGCAACAGCCAGCACCGCTAAAGCAAAGGCAATGTCGGTGGCCATCGGGATTCCCCAGCCCGAGATGGAACTCTCACCAAGGTTGAAGGCAACGAACAGCGCGGCCGGAACAATCATTCCGCCGAGAGCCGCTGCGATTGGCACGGCAGCCACGGAGCGATCCTTGAGAGAGCCAACCACTAATTCGTGCTTCAGTTCCATGCCGGCCACGAAGAAGAAGATCGCCAGAAGTCCGTCGGCAGCCCACTTGCCAAGTGAGAGATCGAGGTGAAATTCGGCTGGGCCAATCTTGAACTCGCGCAAAGCGTTGTAGCTACCAAAGTCGGTGTTTGCCCAAAGCAGCGCCACAACCGCGGCCACCAAAAGCAGGATTCCACCGGTGGTTTCATTGCGCAGCACCTCGCCCATCCAGGCAAGTTGACGCTTCGGAAGCGCACCAATGAGTCGGCTTTTTCTCGGCATCTTCTAAGCCTAAGCGACTCTGGTTGCAAGCGAGCAACCGCCAGAAAACCTGTTCGATAGGCTAGGAGAATGGCTGAAAGATCAAGAATTAACTGCTGGCTCACCGACATGGATGGCGTGCTAGTCCACGAAGGTGTTGCCCTCCCCGGAGCCGCCGCCGTCATCGATCACTGGAAGAAGACGGGCACTCCGTTCCTAGTTCTAACCAACAACTCGATCTACACCCCGCGCGACCTAGCCGCCCGCCTAAAGGCCACCGGACTAGACATTCCAGAGGACAGAATCTGGACCTCGGCTCTTGCCACGGCGGATTTCCTGAAGTCACAGAAACCTAAGGGAACCGCATACGTTATCGGAGAAGCTGGCATGACCACCGCACTCCACGAGGTTGGCTACGTGCAAACAGATGTGAACCCCGACTACGTGGTGCTCGGCGAGACCAGAAACTTTAGTTTCGACAGCCTCACCAAAGCCATTCGCCTGATCAACAACGGTTCGCGTTTCATAGCCACCAACCCCGATGCCACCGGCCCTTCCGCCGACGGACCACTGCCAGCCACCGGTTCGGTCGCGGCCCTAATCACCAAGGCAACCGGCAAAGAGCCCTACATCGTTGGTAAACCTAACCCGATGATGTTCCGCTCGGCCATGAAAAAGATCGACGCCCACTCGGAATCTACCGGAATGATCGGAGACCGCATGGACACCGACATTGTCGCCGGTATTGAGGCTGGCCTGCACACCGTCCTAGTGCTCACCGGAATTGCCGATGACGCCGAGATTGCGAAATACCCTTATCGCCCGAATGAGATTCTGGACTCCATCGCGAACCTACTCGACTAGGCGTTTACCTCGTTCAAATCGTTCAGCGCTTTGCGCGTTGAAGCTATGACGGCCCCCGCTAAAACAAGTCCGGCAATCACCAAATAAACGGGACGAACGCCGAAGGCGTCCACGGCAGCTCCCGTGAAAACCATGGTGATCATCGGAGCCGCATTCCAAATCGTCATCTCAACCGAGAACACACGACCACGCATGCTCGGTGGAACCTTCTTCTGAATCACGGTGTTTAAAAGCGGTGGCATTGGCCCCCAAGCGAACCCAAGCACCAATCCGCATATCAGCATGATTGGAGTTGGCGGCAGGAACGCCATTGGGATCATCGCGAACGCAACGCCCAGCGCAGTAAACCGGAGGATGTTCGCATAGCTCAAATACTTGGTGAAGGTTTCAAACATCAGTGAACCAACCGACGTGGCGAAAGCCATCGTCATGAGCAAGAATCCCAGCGTGGTCGGATCTTCAATGCCCTCGTAATACTTCGGCAGAACAACCAGCTCAGACGGCATATACAAAAGCGCCAAGAAGATCACGATGACGAAGATGATCGCAACCGCCGGCAACTTCGCCAAAAGGCGGAAACCCTGGAACGCGTAAGACCAAACCGACTCGGAACCGCGCTCAGAAGCCCCCTCTTCTTTGAACTCAGCCACTCGAATCATCCAAGCAAAGACCGCCGAAGCCAGCATGAATGCTCCAGAAACCCAGAATGCCGACATCACTCCGTAGGCGGCAATCAGCAACGACGCAATCGCCGGACCAGTAGCAAAAGCCGCCGCCGCAAAGGCCTCGTGCAAAGAGTTAGCGCGATCCAAGCTCATCTTCGCCTCACGTGCCACATCCGGCAACAAAGACTTACGAGCCGTCATGGCTCCGCCGCTAAACAACGCTCTAATAACACCCATCACCAAAAGCAATTGCAGAGTCAGGGGAGTAAAGCCGTTCACCAATGGGTAAGCAAAGGTTGTGAAAGCGGTGATGAACTCCACGATGATTGCCATCCGACGACGACCAATCGCATCCACCAAAGAACCCATGAACGGCGACAAAAGCAACCCAGGAACAGCCGTAACAGCAATGACCAGCCCAGCCATAGTCGCGGAGCCGGTTAGTTCAATGGTCAACCACGGCATGGTCAAGAACATCATCGAACCCGCGATGATGGAAAGAATCGACGCTATCTGCGTCAGCACAAATTGCTTCATCTAGTCCAGATTCAAGTCCGAAAGACTAATCGCCGAGAAGTATTTGTAACCAGCCTTCTCGATGACCTCACGAGCACCGGTCGAGCGATCCACAACCGTAGCCACCGCCACAATGATCGCTCCGGCCGAAACCAAAGCAGAAGCAGCCGTCAATGGTGAACCGCCAGTTGTTGAAGTGTCTTCCAACACCACAACCTTCTTGCCCCGAACATCTGGCCCTTCAACCTGACGACCCATTCCGTGAGCCTTCGCCGCCTTGCGAACCACAAAAGCGTCAACAGCACGACCACGTGCCGCAGCCTGGTGTAAAACCGCAGTAGCAACCGG
>JBIKJD010000098.1:0-4080 GCA_044361205.1 Rhodoluna sp. | reverse complement strand
ATACGCCTCCGCGTGACCCATGTGTAGGTCGCCAGAAGGGTAAGGGAACATGTCGAGCACATACTTCTTCGGACGCGTGTCGCCAGGCTTGTTCGAATCGAATGGCTTTAGCTCGTCCCAAATTGGCAGCCATTTATCTTGAATGGCTTGGACGTCGTATTCGTGCTCGGTAGACAACTGTTTCACTAACTCGTTGGGGAAAGGTTTACTTTCGTCAAGGTTACCAACTCAGGCAAGTAGGTGTGAGGCATTCAGCGCTCGCAGCAGGGCTTTTGCCTTCAGCTTGGTCTCTTCCAATTCGGCTGCCGGCTCGCTATCGATGGTTATTCCACCGCCGACACCTAGGCTGATCGCACCCCCTTCAAAAACAAGCGAGCGAATCACCATCCCGAATTCCGCTGAACCGTTGTCGCCAATAAAACCTGCGATGCCGGAGTAAACTCCTCGCTCGCCAGCTTCGAGTTGCCCAATAATTTCGATTGCCTTGAGTTTGGGCGCCCCGGTCATCGAACCGGCTGGAAAGGTTGCCGCGATTGCCGAAACCGCATCTTTGCCGGGCGCCAGTTCCCCGACAATCGTGCTGACCAATTGATGAACGGTTGCATAACTTTCAACATCGAATAGTTTTTCAACCGAAACAGTTTCCGGTTCACAAACTTTCGCCAGATCGTTTCGCATGAGATCGACAATCATCAAATTCTCGGCTCGTTCTTTGGTGTTGTTTTTCAGCTCGTTGAAAATCTCGAGATCCTCGGCTTCGCTTTCCCCACGACGACGGGTGCCCTTGATCGGCTTCGATGAAACCCTGGACTTTGAATCGACTTTCAAAAACTGTTCGGGCGACGAAGAAACCAAAGTGGTTTCGCCAAGCTTGAAATAGCCCGAATAAGGCGCTGGGTTTTGGTCTCTCAGGCGAATGAAGGTAGCTAGCGGATCTGCTTTGCCTTCAATCGAGAACCGGTTGGTTAGGCATAGTTGATAAACGTTGCCGGCAGCGATCTGCTCTTTGGCCTTCTCGATGAGTTTGATATAGCTGGAATCGTCATGGCGAGCGATCACAGCTGCAATGACTGCGTCTTCGGTTTGGTGTAAATACTTCAGACTCTCACCGCCAATTAGACCGATCCGTAAGAGAGCCGCATCCAACCACTGCTTGAACTTGAATTCGTCGTCACTTCTAGCGATTAGATAGAGATGCTTTTTCTCGTGATCGAAAACCATTGCGCTTTCCACCCGAAGAAATCTTGGTTTGCGCTGCTCAAAATCTAGCCAACCAACCAAGCCGGGCCTGAAATCGAACGGCAACTCGAGATCTTCGTGGATTTCCAAGCCGCTTCGAAGCGACTCAATGTCGGGAAGTAAAACTTCTTCACCGGTGCCGATCACGCTAAATCGACTGCTTAGGGAATGCTCGCGATCGAGCCAAAAAGCATTTTTGCTTTCGCTAAAAAGCGCGATGAACGCATTGGTCGGGCTTACCCAACCTCGCAGTGATTCAACATGTAGCCGCATGGCATTTTCGCTTCCTAACTATCACTAGATTAGACGCAAGGACTTAAACATCTAGGAGCGTATGTCAGAGAGCAGCTATGTCTTTGATGGTGCAAATCTCCATTTGATAGACGTCTATGACCACCCGATTCAGGTCGCCGACTCGTTTTTGGTTAGCGAGGGTCGCGTTCGTTCAATCGACAAGCACCGTGATCGTTTTAGCACTTCTGTAGCGAAGCTTTCCACCCTCGACGTCGACGCTTTCTGGGAAGCCGCGATGAAACTGATTCCGCGCGAGGGGCAGATTTTCCCCCGTTTGGAACTTGCCGGCGACAATCTGGTGCTCAGAATCCGCGAAGCGATGGACTTCCAACCAAGCGTAACTCTTTGGACCGCCGACGAAGCAGACGATCGAGTTGACCCCACCACCAAAGGGCCAGACCTAGGTTATGGCGCAAGTTTGCGCAGAAAATCAAACCTTTATGGCGCCGACGAAGCGGTGATTGTGGATGAACAAGGATTCATTTGCGAGGGTGCGCTGTCCAGTTTGGTTTGGTGGCGCGACGATGTCTTGCATGCCCCGGACGACAACACTCGCTGGTTGCCGAGCATAACTCGGCTAGAGGTTTTCGAACTGGCTAACCAAGCCGGTTACGCAACCGCTACTGAACAGGTGAAACCGGAAGACCTAGACGGTTTGGAAATCTGGATTCTGAGTTCATTCAGCGGAATTCGACCGGTCGTCGACTGGGTAAACCTTCCAGGAAAAGTCGGCCCTCAGCGCCACCTCGAATCTTTCCAAAGACGACTCAAACTGATGGCAGCGGAGCTTTAGCCATGTGCGGCAGATTTGTGGTTGCCAAGACCGTTGGCGAGATTCTCACCATCTTCGAAGCCGATGAAATCGTTGGTGAAGTTCCTGGAATTAGCTACAACATCGCGCCCACTCAACCGATTTCCATCGTGGTTGATCGCTCCTTTGAGAAAGCCCCCGACGGCTCACCGATTGGTGAACTGCATCGCGAGATTCATTCCGCGCGCTGGGGTTTGGTGCCTCGCTGGGCGAAGGAGATCGCCGGCGCTCCCCTAATCAATGGGCGAATCGAAACCATTCTGGAGAAGCCGTCTTTCAAAGATTCCGTGATTCGTCGTCGTTGTGTCATTCCGGCTAGCGGCTATTACGAGTGGCAGGTGGCCGAAGATGGCAGTAAGCAGCCGTTCTACATCCATGCCGGCAACGAAGGAATGTTTGCCCTGGCCGGTCTCTATGAATGGTGGAAGAACCCGGTCGACGGCAAATGGCTGCTTTCGGCGACCACTCTGACCAAAGACACCGCGCCGGAACTTGCCCACATCCACGACCGCAACCCAGTTCTACTTACCCCTGACACTTTCGAAGCCTGGATCGACCCTCACATTGAAGGCGATTTGGAGCTTCTCAGAGCCGCCGCCTCAGGTTCCGACGAGGTAATGAAAGAGGTTTTGTTTCAAGCGGTTAGCTCGGAAGTTGGCAAAGTTAGCGTCAATAACGAGAGCCTGATCAAACCCGTTTAGCCGACACGCCGTGCTCGATTTGCAATGTCGGTGCCTCTTCATACACTCTTGATATTCGAACAAATGTTCGAATTGTCTTGAAGAGGGGTTAACGTGATTCGCGTTGATGAACAGATTGCGGTTGCAGTCAATGGAACCGGAGAGCCGATTGGTTTCAAATGGCGCAATGCCAACTTTTTGGTTGCTAATAAGCCAATGCGTTGGTTCGCCAGGCGAGAATGGTGGTCGGAGGCAGCCAGGGTTCAAAGGGGTATCGGCCGCGACGTCCTAGAGGTTGAAATGTGGCGTCTCATGGCATCCGACCTCCACCAAAAAAGTTGCCAGCAGTATGAACTGATTCACGTAGTCGGCAAAGACGATTGGCGCCTCGTTCTGGTTTACCCATGAGTTTCACCCACCTCAACGTGGCGTCGGCGTTCTCCGGTCACTTCGGGGTAACCCGCCCGGAACTGCTCGCTGAAGCCGCCGCAGCCAGAGCCGAACGAGCACTGGCGATTACCGATCGAAACGGGCTCTACGGAGCCGTGAAACACATTGGCGCCTGCCTCAAGCTTGGGCTAAACCCGATTGTCGGGGTGAGCCTAAACATCACCAACGACGATGGTGAAAAACTAGCCCGATGCGTGGTGCTCGCCCACGGCGGCGACGGCGGAATCGGCTGGTCGGCGCTCTGCCGTCTGGTTTCCGCAGCCAACACCACCAAGCGCAAAGAGGCCGAACTTAGACTCAGCCAACTCGCCAAACACGTTGACCGCGACGGCCTCACGGTTGCCACAGTGCTCCTCGGCCCCGACAGCAACTTTGGTCGAGCCGCCCTCACCGAGAACCGCAGTGCCGCAGCCGCAACCCTGATCGAGTGGATTAGAGTCCTCCCCGGCAAGGGTGCGCTTGCAGTTGAAGTGGTCACCCACCTCACCGAACCTGGCACCTCCTACTCGCTCACCCAAGCCAGAAGAATGCTCGCACTGGCCGATAACCTCGGCGTTCCAACCGTTCTCACCAACGCGGTTCGCTATCTCGAACCAGACGATGCTC
>JBIKJD010000097.1:0-4105 GCA_044361205.1 Rhodoluna sp. | reverse complement strand
CCAGGGAAAGAGATATCTGAACTTAATGCGTAATCGTAAATTGTTAGCCATTGTTTTGGCGGCGCTTTTGATCGTTGGGCTTGGCTCCGCGTATCTCTTTCGAGCTCAAATTCGTGCTGCCATAGATACTGTCTCAGGAGTCGATTATGTCGGAGCCGGTAATGGCGAAGTGGTCATCGTAGTTGAACCAGGGGATACCGGAGAAATCGTTGCACGAAAGTTAGTGGAACTAGGCGTAACCAAAGATTTTAACTTCACCTATAAGCGCATACTCGCAACCAATCCCGCCTTCGTACCTGGTTCCTTCAAACTAAGGCTTGAGATGTCGGCTGACGATGCGCTAAAACTTATCTTTGATCCTGCAGCTCGGCAAGTCAATCGAGTAACCATTAAGGAAGGCCTTCGAATAGGTATCGTACTGAAGGAACTCTCGAAGGCTAGCGGTTTACCAGTGAGTGATTTTGAGGCGCTTTCCTTGAAGCCTATGGATTTCGGACTACCTGGGACTTTGCCAAGCCTCGAAGGTTATCTGTTCCCGGCAACATATGATTTAGAACCCGGAGCAACTGCTAAATCAATCCTGCAAATGATGGTCGATCGTATGGATGTAGAACTTGAGAAGTTCGGGGTTGACGACTCTGATCGGCATCGAGTTCTAACACTCGCTTCTGTCATACAAAAAGAAGCGCGTCAAACACCAGATTTCTTTAAGGTTTCAAGAGTCTTTTTAAATCGAATCGATCAAGGGATGTTGTTGCAGTCAGATGCCACCGTAAGCTATGGCAGCGGGGGGACAACTGTAACCACGACGGATGCGGAGCGAGCGGACAGAAACGGGTACAACACCTATGTCAATCCAGGCCTTCCGATTGGCCCAATTTCTGCTCCAGGTTCGGTTGCCATCGATGCCGCTCTCAATCCTGCAAGTGGAGACTGGCTATACTTCTGCGCCGTCAATCTTGAAACGGGGGAGACGGTGTTCAGTAAGACTTTTGCTCAGCACGCCAAAGCTGTGAAGCAATGGCAGGACTGGATGAGGGCGAATCCTGGTTGGAATGGCTAGCACGCATTTGGCAGTGTTGGGTTCGCCTATAGAGCACTCGAAATCGCCAGCTATTCATGCTGCGGCCTACAGCCAACTTGGGCTCGACTGGGACTACGGTCGATATCGCATTGAGGTTGATGAACTCGAGACATTTTTGAGATTACGCGACCAAACCTGGCGTGGGCTCAGTCTGACCATGCCTCTGAAGTTCAAAGCTTTCGGGCTTTCAACACCAAGCTGTCCAGTTGCATCAGCCACAGGAGTCGTTAACACACTCTTACAAACCGAGGACGGCTGGGAAGGTTACAACACGGACGGCTACGGTATCACTCAGGCAATTTCTCAACACACCGGCGATCAATTTGACCAAGTGTCGATTCTGGGCTCAGGCGCAACGGCCCGAACGGCAATCTATGCCATCAGTTACAAATACCCCGAAGCAAAAATACGTGTATTCTCCCGAAGACACACAACCAACATGGGTTTGGAAACCTCCCCGTTGGAAGAGTTCTTTGCCTCGTCAATCCAACAGTTGACCGTTTCCACATTGCCTTCGTCCGTGGTCTTTCCAAAACTGGACGTCTCCTCTGAGGCCACACTGTTTGATGTTTCCTACGACCCATGGCCATCAATCAATTCAAAGCACTGGCCACAAGAAAACCGTATAAGTGGTCTAGAAATGCTTGTCTGGCAGGCGGTCATTCAGATTCGAATTTTCCTCAACGGGGACGGAACAGCAGTTTTACCAGACGAGGAGTCCGTTGTGAGGGCCATGAGATCGTCGGTTGGAATCTAAGGGGATACGTCTATGGAAGAATTGACTTCATGTTACGTTGGCTAACCGCAGGTGAATCGCACGGCCCTGAGCTGGTCGCGATTCTTGAGGGTCTGCCAGCTGGCGTTCCGGTCACCACTGAATCGATTCAAACTGGTTTAGCCCGGAGGCGACTCGGTTTTGGTCGCGGAGCTCGTATGAAGTTTGAGCAAGACGAGGTTCGAATCAGCGGGGGAGTTCGACACGGTCTCACCATGGGAGGACCCGTAGCGATTTGTATTGGAAATACAGAGTGGCCAAAGTGGCAAGAGGTTATGTCAGCCGATCCGGTCTCTCCGGAATCACTAACGGGTGCTCGAGCCGAACCTCTAACAAGACCGAGACCTGGTCATGCCGATTTCACTGGAATGCAGAAGTTTGGCTTCCTAGACGCGAGGCCGGTGTTAGAACGTGCAAGTGCCCGAGAAACTGCAGCGCGCGTTGCCTTGGGCGAAGTGGCAAGAAGTTTCTTGTCGTCGCTCGGCATCAAGCTCGTAACCCACACAGTCGGGATCGGTTTGGTCGAAGCCGGTCGAGACATTAAGAGACCCGGTGTGGCCGACGTCGACTCGATTGACGCCGACGAGTTGCGCTGCTTTGATGCAGTTCTTTCAAAGGCCATGTACAAAGAGGTGGAGACGGCACATAAGGAAGGCGACACTCTCGGGGGCGTAACCGAGACAGTTGTTTACGGAGTACCGCCGGGTCTGGGTTCCTTCACGCATTGGGATCGTCGTTTAGATTCTCAACTGGCAGCAGCAGTTATGGGCGTCCAGGCCATAAAGGGTGTTGAGATTGGGGATGGTTTCGAAACCGCACGTCGTCGTGGATCTGCCGCACACGACGAACTAGCTCGAGATTCTTCCGGTGTTACGCATCGAGAAACCGACCGCGCCGGCGGTATCGAAGGCGGTATGTCAAACGGTTCTCCGTTGATTGTTCGCGCTGCTATGAAACCAATTTCTACCGTGCCAAGGGCGCTTTCTACTATAGATGTTGCTACCGGTGAAGGCGCAAAAGCGCACCACCAACGTAGCGACGTCTGCGCAGTGCCTGCAGCAGGGGTAGTGGTTGAAGCAATGGTTGCTCTAGTTCTGGCCAGCAGTGTTCTCGAGAAATTCGGCGGCGACAGTTTGGCTGAGACCAAGCGAAACCTTGAATCGTACCTGTTGAGCATTCCCGAGGTATTGGCATCGGAAATCGTTCGCGATGTCTAAAACTGGTGCAATCGTGCTGGTTGGTCCAATGGGCGTTGGAAAGACCACCATTGGTAAAAAGCTAGCCAGATCGCTGCAACTGCCTTTCATCGACACTGACCTACTAATTGTCCGCCAGCATGGTGAGATTCCTAAAATCTTTGAAGCGCTTGGAGAAGCTGGTTTTCGTAAACTCGAAGAGGAAGCCGTCTTAAAAGCCATTTCCGCGCCGGCTGTGGTTGCGACCGGTGGCGGAGCGGTCCTCTCTTCGGTTACCAGGACAGCGCTCACTCAAACACGAGTAGTTTACCTATCGACTGATGGAAATCACATGGCTTCTCGACTCAACAACGGTTCGAGACCCTTATTGCAAAACGGTATGCATGACTGGCGAAAGATCTACGAGTCGCGCCGTTCACTCTACGAGCAGGTGGCAGATTTCACCGTTGACACGTCAAAACTGCCTTTGAAGGGCATCGTCGAAATTATTCAAGAAAGATTGAGATTAGATGTCTGACATAACCCGCATTGGCGTTTCCGGAGAAACCAACTACGAGGTACTAATTGGGCGTTCTATGTTGAACGATATTCGACCAATCCTTGGCTCCTTAGCGCAAAAGATTCTTCTTATTCACCCAATCGGCTTGCAAGCCAGTGCCGATTTACTAGCTGAAACCCTGCGGACTGATGGGCTTGAAGTTATTCAGGCAGGCGTCTCCGATGGTGACGATGCTAAACGCGTCGAGGTTGCAGCTTGGTGTTGGGGCATCCTAGGTAAGAGTGAATTTAGCAGAAGCGATGCAGTAATCGGATTCGGCGGGGGTGCAACAACAGACCTGGCCGGTTTTGTTGCAGCTACTTGGCTTAGAGGCATTTCCTACATCGCCATTCCTACCACATTGCTCGGTATGGTTGACGCGGCTGTTGGAGGAAAGACCGGTCTTAACACAGCGGAGGGTAAGAACCTAGTTGGAGCGTTCTACGCACCTAAAGCGGTGGTCTGCGATCTTGACGCCTTGGGCACACTGCCCAGGAATGAACTTATTTCCG
>JBIKJD010000096.1:0-4111 GCA_044361205.1 Rhodoluna sp. | reverse complement strand
CGAAATCTCACCGTGAGAACACTTGTCATCTAGAGCGTAGATTTTTCCGTCTTTGGCTTTGGCAATAGCTATTGCGTGATCGGAGATCTTTACGCGAATCGCTTTTCCAGGTTTGATGTCACCTTCAGGGCAGATGAGATGCGCCATTAGCTCACGCTACTTTCTAGTTTCGCTTCAATTTCGGCATTTAATGAGTCTTCAAGATCGGTCAAACCGATTTTGCTAATCACGTCGTTCAAAAAGCCTTTGACGACAAGTCGTTTTGCATCTCGTTCGGAAATGCCTCGGGTCTGTAAATAGAAGAGCTGTTCGTCGTCGAAGCGACCGGATGCGCTGGCGTGACCGGCTCCTTCAATCTGGCCGGTTTCAATTTCCAAGTTCGGAACCGAGTCGGCCCGTGCCCCGTCAGTTAGAAGCAAATTGCGGTTTAGTTCGTAGGTTTTTGTGCCTTCAGCCGCCTTGCGGATAAGCACATCACCGACCCAGACCGTGTGTGCCTTGTTTCCCTGAAGCGCGCCTTTATAAGCAACATCTGAGGTGCAGTTTGGTTCGTTGTGGTCAACGAAAGGTCGGTGTTCGATGTGTTGATCACCGTTTGCAAAATATGCGCCAAGCATTTCGACGCTTCCCCCTGGACCATTGAATGTCACTGACGGAACTACTCTTACCGTCTGTCCACCAATCGAAACTACTATGTGCTTGAAATTGGCGTTGCGCCCAATGCTGGCGAAGTGCGATGAAGTGAATGTGCCGGTCAGGTCAAGATTCTGAATGGAAACCAAAGTAAGTTCAGATTCGTCGCCCGCTTTAATTTCAACGATTTCAGCCAAAGAACCGGCACCGGTGTGGTTCAGGATCAGTGTTCCCTTGCTAAAAGGCTTGGCGTCAATAAAAAGTTGAAGAGCTTCCTTCTGATTAGAGGTGTTGATTTCAACTAGTCGGACACCGAATTCTCCTTCGATGGTTACTGTTTGTACGGCACTGCTGGCCTGCCAGACGTTCGCTGCAACTAGATCCTCTGGTTCACCGATGGAACCTCGCTGCGACTCCTCGGAAGGAATTGACTTGAAAATTGAGTCGAGCTCTCCCGAGTAGTTGGAAAGAGCCTCCTCGAGACCCTTAAGTCTGTCTACGTGGAGGTAACGCCATTGTTCGTCGCGAATAGAAATCGCAGGAAAATCTTTAGGGTTGCGAGACCTTGGGCGTTCTGAACGTATCTGGAGCGGAACACCCGCACCGTGGCTGTGTTCCTGCACTATCCAACAGCCCCTTCCATTTGCATTTCGATGAGTTTGTTGAGTTCCAGTGCATACTCCATCGGCAATTCCTTCGCGATTGGCTCGATGAATCCTCGCACAATCATGGCCATCGCTTCGTCTTCTGGCAAACCACGCGACTGAAGGTAAAACAGTTGTTCGTCGCTGACACGAGAAACAGTGGCTTCGTGACCCATGGTCACGTTGTCCTCGCGAACATCCACCGCAGGATAAGTATCAGAGCGACTGATGGTGTCCACCAGTAGAGCATCACAACGGACCGTGTTCGCAGAGTTGTAAGCGCCGGGATTCACGCGAATCTCACCACGGTAAGAAGTTCGGCCGCCGCCACGAGCAATCGACTTAGAGATAATTGAGGACGAAGTGTTTGGGGCAAGGTGAATCATCTTTGCGCCGGCATCTTGGTGCTGACCAGGACCAGCGAAAGCTACCGATAACGTCTCACCCTTGGCGTGCTCACCCGCGAGGATGATTGCTGGATACTTCATGGTCACCTTAGAGCCGATGTTGCCATCGACCCACTCCATGGTTGCGCCCTCTTCTGCAACGGCACGTTTCGTGACCAGGTTGTAGACGTTCGTGGACCAGTTTTGAATCGTTGTGTACCTAACGCGGGCGTTCTTCTTCACGATGATCTCGACTACCGCGGAATGCAGGGAGTCGCTCTGGTAGATAGGAGCGGTACAGCCTTCGATGTAGTGAACATAAGAGCCCTCATCGGCAATGATCAGAGTTCTTTCGAATTGACCCATGTTTTCGGTGTTGATTCGGAAGTAGGCCTGAAGAGGGATCTCTACATGCACGCCCTTAGGGACGTAAACGAAGGATCCACCAGACCATACCGATGTGTTAAGCGAAGCAAATTTGTTGTCACCAACCGGGATAACGGTGCCGAAGTATTGCTGAAAAATCTCTGGGTGTTCCCTTAGTGCGGTATCGGTGTCAAGGAAGATCACACCTTGTGCCTCAAGCTCCTCGTGAATCTGGTGGTAAACCACCTCCGACTCGTACTGCGCGGCGACACCTGCCACTAATCGACTGCGCTCCGCTTCTGGAATCCCAAGGCGTTCGTAGGTGTTCTTAATGTCCTCTGGCAGATCTTCCCAAGACTGCGCCTGGCGCTCCGTTGAACGAACAAAGTACTTGATGTTGTCGAAGTCAATTCCAGAAAGGTCTGCGCCCCAGTTAGGCATCGGCTTCTTAGTGAAGTAGTCGTAGCCCTTTAGTCGAAGGTCCAACATCCATTGCGGCTCACTCTTCTTACCGCTGATGTCGCGAACTACTGCCTCGCTAATACCGCGCTTAGCGCTTTCCCCGGCTTCGTCCTTGTCGGACCAACCAAATTCGTAGTTACCCAAACTGTCTAGCTCAGGACGTTCGATGATGTTTTCAGACAATCTAAACCCTTCTTCGAAAGTAGAAACGACAAACAAATTGAAATAATTCCCAAATTGCCGGTTGCTTGAAAAGCCTGCATGCAAGACTTGAATCGTGCGAAACATCGCAACTTTTTTAAATTCTACCGCTTGAGTCAACTACTGGTAAAGGACATCATGAGAGAAAGCCTCAAGAAAATCATTTCGGAAAAGTGGTTGCGTGTTGCCGTCTGGGCTTCACTGGTATCCCAAATTCTGATTGTGGTCACCGGCGGTGGGGTTCGCCTAACGGGCTCCGGCCTCGGATGCGATACCTGGCCCAAATGTATGGACGACAGTTGGGTGAGCGTTCCTGAAATGGGAATTCACGGAGTTATAGAGTTTGGTAACCGCTTACTCACTTTTCTCTTACTGATAATTGCTTTGGTCACTCTAGTTGCCTCTTTCCTTCATGGAAAGGTCCGAAAGATTCGAATAACAGCCGTTGCTCTGGTGATAGGAATTTTTATTCAGGCCGTGATCGGGGGAATCTCGGTCTTGATGAAGTTGAATCCATGGGTAGTCGGGCTTCACTTCGTAGTCAGCGCTGTCATGATTGCCATCGCCAGCGTTCAACTTTGGAGAACCTACTCCCCCGTAATTTCAAGAGCTTCAAAAATCGAACGAGTACTGAGCAATTTATTAGTGATAGTTGGTTCTACCACCGTAGTAATCGGTGTTGTCGTTACCGGAAGTGGTCCGCATGCCGGAGATGCAGATACTCCACGCAACGGTTTGGACGCCGAACTATGGCAGCATTTCCACTCATACCCCGCATATCTAACCTTGGGCATAGCTGCCGTTACATTGTTCTTAGCTAGAAGACGCGATGTTGATGGGTATGCGAGCAGGCTAAATTTTTGGACGTTTTTGGTTCTTGTCGCGCAAGCGGTTACTGGTGTCGTTCAGGTTCGTCTTGGTCTACCGGTGGAAATTGTGATCGTTCACCTAACTCTGGCATCCGTGCTCGTGGCCCTAATGACACTTCAATGGACAGCAAGTCGTTCACCAAAAAATGGTTAGTATTTTTTGGTTTCGCCGTGACCTAAGGTTGAGCGATCATCCGGCGCTTTTAGACGCATTGAGGGATGGCTCAGTAACCTATCTCGCAGCGACGGCCGACACACTTGGTTCGCGATTTGAAGGCCTTTCCGAGGTTAGAAGAAACTCACTGAGAGCGTCGTGGTTGTCCTTAGACAGGGATTGCCAGGGAAAACTTGAAATTTTGGCCGATCCGAACTCGCTGGTTAAATTAGCCAAGTTTGTAAACGCAAACGTGGTTTACTGCTCTGCTGCTTTTGACACCAACGGACGAAAGGAATTAGTGTCCGTCGAAAAGGATCTTGAACGAGTTGGCATCAAGCTCGTAATTGGCCAGGGAAACTACGCCGTTCCACCAGGAACGGTTCTAAAAAGCGA
>JBIKJD010000095.1:0-4165 GCA_044361205.1 Rhodoluna sp. | reverse complement strand
CTCGGGTTTGGCCGTTTCCATTGCTTTGATCACTGCTGATGGGTTGTGGTTGAAGAGAATCTCGGTTTTAGCCTTTGTTGAGATTTCGAAGGCGTTTCCGGAGATGTGACGGATCGTCATTGGAATCCGCGGTTCGTTAGTCCACTTTTTGAGTACTGGGATCCAGTGGACGTTGTGACCTGCTTTGTAGCTGTCGCACTCAACAGTTCCAAGGTTTGATTCAACGGTTGGTTCGGACATAGAAAATGCCCCTTTCTTGGGGCATTAGCCCCATCTATGTTTGCTCTTGCGAGCCCTATCTTTGTTTCCCTTATGCACCGATGCCGATGGGGGCCGGTTGCTATGGCAGGGGAAGGGATCCTGATCTGCCTCTTGATAGTTGTTTATTTAGTTGTGTTTTTTATCTTAAGTTGTTGGGCTGACTTTTTGTTATTTCTGTTCAGCCTGTTGTCTTGCGATCTCTTTGCGCACGTCGTCCATGTTGACTGCTTTGACGGCTTGGATGAGTTCTTCTAGCTGGGCTGGGGGTAGTGCTCCGGCCTGGGAGAAGATGAGGATGTTCTCTTTGAAGGCCATGAGGGTTGGGATCGATTGGATGCCGGCTGAGCCTGCTAGCTGCTGGTTGGCTTCGGTGTCGACCTTGGCGAAGACTATGTCTGGGTGTTGTTCGCTGGCCTTTTCATAGGTTGGGCCAAACATCTTGCATGGGCCGCACCATTCGGCCCACCAGTCGACGAGCATGATGTTGCTGTCTTTGAGGGTGGTCTCGAAGGTTTCTGCGGTTAGGTCTACTGTGGTCATTATTCGATTTTAGGCGTGTCTGGAATGAATGTCAGGGGCTGGGTGTTTACTTGTCTTCTTGACTTATTTGCAGGGAGGCAAAAATGGGTGGTTTCAACTTTGGTTATCCTTCGGATGACGAAATCTGGGAGAAGATTTCTTCCGATAACATCAACTCACGCGTTGAAGGTTTACTTGATGCTGCCCGCAAGATTGGGTTCCAAGAATCCAACCCGCGTCAGGCAATCAACTACCTAGAGACCGCTAAGGAACTGGCCGACGAGGTCAACGACTTCACCGGTTTGGCTCACTGTTACAAGCTGATGGGCGCGATGAATGCGCGGCTTAAGAACTGGGCGGAGTGCGCAGCTTGTCACGAGGATGGAGCGGATGCAGGGAAGCGCTCGTTCCGTTCTGATCTAGAAATTGATCACTTAGCCTTTGCTGCTCGCGCATATCGTCAGTTGGGTGATGTGGCAGCGGTTCGCAGAAACTTTGAGATGGCAATCTCGTTGGCCAAAGACACCGAGTACTGGCAGGTCTTTTCGTTGCAGGCCGAGTATGGTCGGTTCCTTCGTAAAGAGGGAGATTTGGTTTCGGCTCGTTCGATCTTGGAGGCTGCCCACAAGGCTGACGACGAGTTCCAGTCAGCGATGGCGGGCTCTGAACTGGTCACGGTTCTATTGGACACTGGAGAGGCGTCTGGGGCTTTGGAGATCGCCCGTGAGATCTATGCAGCAGCTTCATACAACGACGACGACGTGATGCGGAACCGTGCTCAGTACGGGATAGCTAAGGCGTTGTTGGCTCTGGGAAAGCACAAGGAGGCTTTGAAGGAGCTGGCCGAGGCCGATTTGATTACTGTCAAGCACAAGGTTCGCGTGGATTTGCTTCGGGCTTCTGCTTATGCGGGGGTTGGCAAAGTCGACAAGGCTTTGGTCATTTACAACAAGGCTCTGCCGATGTTGAAGCGCTATGAACTCTGGGGTTCTTTGGGTGAGGCATTGGTTGATCGTTCTGCGATTCACCTGGCGATGAACAACCCGTTGGATGCGGTGGAAGACTTGGCGGCAGCTGCTGAAGCCGAAGCTAAGGACGGCGATGAGGCTCGGGTTTGCATTGCTCAGATGCACATGGCCAACATCTTGGTTCAGTTGGGCGACTGGCAGCAGGTTGAGCACTATACGGGTCTTGTAGTCTCCAACGTGCTTCAGATGTTTACCGTTTGGTATTCGGATGCTCTGGCTTTGAACGCACTGGCCAAGGCCAAGTTGGGGCAGTTCGAGGCAGTTGGCGAGTTGGTGTCGCAGGTGCTTGAGGCCGAGCGTGTTAACCCTGTTTCCATCGGTCACGCTCACTTCGCACAGGCTTTGGCGGTTGGTGGGGTCAAGGGGAAGAACCTTGCGGTCAAGGCTGTGAAGGTCTATTTGAGTTCTGGCAATAGCGAGTTGGCTGCAGCGGCTTCTGAGCTTCTGTAACTTCGCTACTCCCAAGTGCGAGCCGCTACAACTGAAATCTCGGAGATGTCGAGTTTGTTTTGCGGGTTTAGGCGCTTGCCTTGGTTCACTAACTCTTCGCCGACCCAAATCGGGTGCTTATCGTAGAAGTCGCCGGTCTTGTTGTCGAACAAGAATGTGTAGTCCATTTGCTCTGAATCGATTTGGGCTACCGCATAGGCGAAGCGAGAGTTGTTTAGCTGAGCAGTCACTCGCATCCAGCCGTTATTGCAATCGCTGAAGTCGCCGGTGACGTTAACGTGAACCACCTTTAGGTCATTCCCGCCGCCATTGTTGTCGTCGTTGGTTACTGGAACGCTGATGAAGATGTATTGGCCGCAACGACCCGTGGTGGAGCCTTCACCGGGAGCAGGGTCGGAGCCATCGAGGTTGATAACGCTTGCGCCTACCGAGCCAATCGTGAAGAGAAGGCTTGTGGCAACCAGGATAAGTAGTGGGCGTTTAAGCATTTGGAGTCCAACTCCAAACAAAGTTTCCCTTTGCGGTGATCAGGATGAAGTCGTGGGTGACGCCTGGGGTGTGTATCTGGTGAATAACGGGAAGTCCCTCGGCTTCGGCAAGGTCACGCAGTTCGGCCGACGAACGAACGGACTGTCGCTCTCCCTCAATGTGAACGTTTCCAGGCACTTTGTAGAGGCGGCCCTTTAGGACGAACAGGGACTTGTGAGGTTCAATCAGCGCCGAGCCGTTGAGTACGTAGCGACCGTAGAAGTAAGCAAGTATTGCCGAAACCACAACTCCCACCATCGCCAATGCTAGTCGCGGATAGAACGGAATGTTTCTTAGAGCCAAGATGACCGTGGCAGTCACCGAAAGCAGCATGATCAGAACGACAAGATCTAGGACGATTTCCGGCTTGAAGGTGCTTCTCGGATGTTCCGCCTTTGAGGTGGCTATTAGTTTTTTGAGTTGGTCGGTTTGTTTCGGCCTTCGGATTCTGATGAATGAAATGCTGAGGATCCCCGCCACTCCAAGCCCAAGCAGGATTGGGTTCTCAGCCCCGAATAAGAATATGTCCCCCACCCCAGGGAGGCGAAGTGCCATGGAACCTAAGATTTCGTTTTTCTCGACCAACCAGGTATCTGGGTGTTCGTTGTTGAGACCCTGAGTGATGAAGGTTCCATCAGGACGCTTTTCAATGATTTGGTGAACAACAGCGCCGCCGTATTTTTTGTAGATGACGATGTCGCCCTCGTTGTACTCGCTTTGGCGCGTCACAGCTATGAGGTCGCCAGTTTTCAAGTTGGGTTCCATCGAAGTGCCCTGAACCACGGCGAAAGTCAGTGGACCACCGATCTGGCTGGGAGCCAGGTAAAGCCACCATCCAGCAAGCAGCGTGATGATTAGGGCGAACCCCAACGAGTGGCGAAAACGGTTTCTAGATAATCTGCGATGTAACCCGCGGTGATGCTTCTCGAGTGACACGAGCCGGGATTACTCCCAGGCCTTGGCAATGGTAATTGT
This sequence comes from Rhodoluna sp., assembly GCA_044361205.1. GTDB lineage: Bacteria > Actinomycetota > Actinomycetes > Actinomycetales > Microbacteriaceae > Rhodoluna. Next base: position 404 of record JBIKJD010000095.1, on the reverse strand, counting down.
GGTGAGACCAAATTCTTGAACTGAGATTGCTTCACTTAGGTCACCCACGTTTACCAAGCCGCCGTTAGAAGCGATTGGCTTTTCGGTGTAGAAGTCGCCGGTTTCTGAGTCGAAAGTGAAGGTAATTCCCTCAACGTCCGCGGCTGTGATTTTCTTGGTCGCGTAAACGTGGCTGTTTGAGACATCTAGGTCAACCTCAACACGAATGGTTTGGTCGATACACATCGACATGTCACCGGTGATGTTTACGGTGTTGATCTTGTTTTCGTCGTGGCCGCTGGTTTCAACAGGGTGTTTGACAACTAGGTTGCTGGCACAGGCAGCTTCGGTTTTTGACTCACCTGGGGCAGAGTCGGAGCCGGTGAGGTTTAGAACGCTGGCGCCCACTACGCCGACGGTAAATA
>JBIKJD010000094.1:0-4174 GCA_044361205.1 Rhodoluna sp. | reverse complement strand
AAGCCAAGGCTCCGGTCAACGCCCAAAGTGTGATGTTGATGGCTGCAATCGAAATCGCCATCTCACGATTGCGGTGTCTGCGGTAAAATAGGACGAAAGCCAATAAAGACACTACGACCAGGTTAACGGCTAACGACAAGAAAAATTCTGTTGGATCTACACGAAGCATGGGGCAAGTCTAAACGCATGAAGAAGAAAAGGCTGGCACTGATACTGTCCCTAATTGCCAGCGTTTCAGCCGTGGCGATAGTGTCAACCTACTTCTTTTTCCCAAACCTTCTCTCGCCAAACAACCCTGCACCCACTCCTACGGCAACTGCCGCCCCGGAACCCGTAGTAGACGAGCTAGACAAAATTTTCGACCCGAGCAAAATTTCGGCAACCTACATCGAACTCCCCAAGTCGAGCATCAACAAACTCAACGGCTACCAAAACGACGAGTATGTGCCAGCGAAGTTCCGCATGGTCTATGACGGCAAGGAAACCGTTCAGGTAGAAGTTGGGATCCGAATCAAGGGAACCACCACGCGTTCTCGCCTAAACAACCTATGGTACCGACCTTCCTTTAAGGTGAAGTTCGACTGGGCTAAGGGTTATGAAACCCAGCGCCTCTTCGGTAAGCGCTCACTTACCTATAACGCGTTCGTTCAAGACAACTCCCGCCTGCACGAAACCTACGCCTACAAGGCTTACCGCGAGATGGGTGTTCCAGCTCCCAGAACCGGCTACACCACCATCACTTTTGAAGGCGAAACACTTCCCGAACAGCCTGAGCGTGGCCTCTACCTCGTCCTAGAGTCTGAAGATCAGGAGTTCTTCGCAGAACGCTTCGACGACATCACCCAACACGTTTACGAAAACATTAACGACGTCATGGATTTCGACATGGCTAAAGTCGGTGGTGATGTAGAGGTCAACGACTGGTTTGAGGTGAAGCAGGGTTGGAAAGACACCCCGAACCGCGACGACCTGCGGGCTTTCACCAGGGCTGTAAACACCGACGGCAAAAAGTTCTGGGACAACCTCGAGATCTACTCTGATCGCGAAAAGCTGGTGATGCTTTGGGCTGTCGATAACTTCACGGGAAACTGGGACACCTATTCGGGCCCACTGAAAAACAACTTCACCCTGCGCTCCAACCAGCAGGGCAAATTCACTTTCGTGCCGTGGGGAACCGACCAGTCTTTCGGTGAGAATTTGTTCAACGATCCCGGAGCCCGAGTTCGCTACCCCGGCTATCGCTTGGAAACGAAAGTTCATGACGACTTCTTTATTACCGTCGACAAGCCTTACACCGCCTACCCTGGCAGTTACATCTTTGCCTATAGTGCAGGCCTTCGCGACATGTCGAAGATGGAGAACTACCAAATCACTAGAGGCAAGATGTTTGTGAAGTGTCTCGCGTACGCGCCTTGCTCCACGCTCTATTTCCAGAGCCTTCAAAAAGTTACCCAGTGGGCGAAAGACACCAACATGAGTGGGCAGATGAAGGAAACCAAAGTTCTAATCGACAGCCAGCTCACCGCCTACCAAAAACGTGAAGCCGACCGAACCATTAAGTGGGTTCCAAAGCAGATCAAGCGGGTTGAGGAAGCACTAAAGCGCAACTGCAAGTTTGACGAACTTGGAACCGTCACCAGCTGTAAGGCAATTCGTGGCTAACCGCGACCTAGCCGTCATGGCCGCGTCTACCGTCGTAGGTTTAACGTTCGCCGTCGGCGCGTTTTTCGCCCCAACCAACGTGACGGTAACTCCTGTTCCCACGCCGACCGCAACGGCAACCGCAACACCAGAGCCAGAGGCTGAGCCCACACTGCTCACCGACATCAACCAGGTTTTCGACCCAAGCCAAATCAGTGAAATCTTCATCGACATCCCCGCGAAGTCGAAAAAGGTTCTCAGCGATAAAAACCGAGACGACTATGTGCCAGCTAAGTTTCAAATCACCATCGGAAACAAGCAATCTCCGATGATGGAAGTTGGCATCAAGATCAAGGGAACGACATCCCGATACTCGATTACCACCACCTACCAATACTCTTCATTCAAGATCAAGTTCGACTTCGATGAACAGCACCAAGACCAGACCCTGCTTGGCAAGCGAAGCCTCACCCTGAACGCCATGAGCCAAGACTCTTCGAAGCTACATGAAACCTTTGCCTACGAAACCTACCGAGCAATGGGTGTTCCTGCCAGCCGAACCGGTTACACCAAGCTCACCCTGAGCAAAAACATACCGAAACCAGACCGCGGGCTATACCTGGTTCTCGAAAGTCTCGACGACGAATTTCTGGGCGAGAACTTCCGCGATGTGACCCAACACCTTTATGAGAACAACAGCAACTTCAACGAAATTACAGTCAACAATGTTGGTGAGAACGTAAAAATCGACGGGCGTTTCGAAGTAAAGGAAGGTTGGAAGGGAACTCCGAATCGAAATGACCTAAGAAGTTTCGCCAAGGGAATTACAAAAAGCGGTAAGAAACTTTGGGACTATCTAGAAACCAACACCGACCGAGATGCCCTGATCATGCTGTTCGCGGTAGACAACTTCACTGGAGGCTGGGACACCTACTCGGGACCGTTACTCAACAACTACCAAATCCGCTCCAACCAACTCGGACGCATGACCTTCCTGCCCTGGGGTCTCGACAACACCTGGGGTGAAAACTGGTTCAACGACCAAAAAAGCACCACCTGGGTGAAAAACTACAAGGCCCCAACCAAATACCACGACGACTTCTTCTTCCCGGTTGATAAACCAACGGCCGCTTTCCCAGGCAGCTTCCTAATTGCCGCGAACGCGGGCGTGACCGATTCGGCCAAGATGACCAACTACCAACTAGGACGCGGTCAACTGTTCAAAAAGTGCCTCGCCTACTCCCCGTGCAAAACCCAGTATTTCCAAAACCTTCAACAGGTCTCCCAGTGGGCCACCGACAGCCAGCTTTCCAATCGCATGAAAGCCACCGCCACACTGATCAAGAAATACTCAGACGCCTACGACAAAGCCGAACAGAAGCGAACCGCAGCCTGGGTTGGCAAACAACAGAAGCGCGTCGCCACAGCAATCAAAAACAACTGCGAGCTTGATGCCAGCGGTGCAATCGTTGTCTGCAAGTAATCGAAGGTAAACTTCTGAGTGTCGGCAAAGCAGCCAAAGCCCCTAGAAACACACCAACAGCAGGAGTGCCCCGTGCCAAAGATCATCGTTGAAGTTATGCCAAAAGCCGACCTTCTAGACCCGCAGGGAAAAGCCGTGGCAAACTCCCTCAACCGCAAGGGTCACACCGAAATCACCGGTGTGAGAATCGGTAAGCGCATCGAGCTTCACTACGCCAAAACCCCTACCGACGCCCAGCTCGAAGAAGCGAAACAGTTCGCAGCCGACTTTCTTTCCAACGGTGTCATTGAAGACGTCGTAGCAGTAACCGTCGAGGCGTAAGCCATGAGAATCGGTGTAGTTACCTTCCCAGGCACCCTAGACGACCGCGACGCCCAGCGAGCAGTTCGCATTGCCGGAGGAACCCCGGTTCCGCTATGGCACGCCGACACCAACCTTTCAGACGTCGACGCCGTGGTTCTGCCCGGCGGATTTTCCTACGGAGACTACCTGCGCTGCGGAGCCATCGCCGCCCAGGCGCCGGTAATGCAAACCATTATCGAGAAAGCCGGTCAGGGCCTGCCAGTGCTCGGCATCTGCAACGGTTTCCAGATTCTCGTGGAAAGCCACCTGCTACCTGGCGGCCTAATCCGCAACGAACACCAGCACTTCATCTGCCGTGACCAGAAGCTTCGCGTGGAGAACACCACCAGCGCCTGGACCAACCAGTTCCAACCTGGCGAAGAGATCGTCATCCCGCTCAAGAACGGCGAGGGCGGCTACATCGCCGACCCAGAAACCCTCAAGCGCCTCGAGGGTGAGAACCTAATCACTTTCCGCTACCTAGAAATAAACCCGAACGGCTCGATGAATGACATCGCGGGCCTTCGCAACGAACGAGGCAACGTCGTAGGTTTAATGCCTCACCCAGAGCACGCGGTTGAACCAGGTTTCGGCCCAGACAGACCTGAAGCGATGCGTTCGGGCGTAGACGGCCTCAAGTTCTTCACCTCGGTCATCCACTCGCTAGTGAACGCATAAGGGAATCATGGCACTGTTCAAAAAGACCCC
>JBIKJD010000093.1:0-4185 GCA_044361205.1 Rhodoluna sp. | reverse complement strand
TCGCAGTAGCAGAATCGATTCGTCGGCAGGCAAACCTTCAGCTCCGAAGTTGTATGAAAAGTTGTTGTTCGTGCCGTCTCGGTTTGACTCGCCGTTCATGTTGTTGTGTTTGACGTTGTAACTAACCAAATCGTGCAACGTGAAGCCGTCGTGGGCGGTTACGAAGTTCACGGTTCCCGAGGTCCCGCTGGTTCCCGAAACGATGTCTTTCGAACCAGCTAGGCGGGTTGCCAAATCCGCAACTCCGTTTCCGTAATGACCAGAGTTCCTATAGTTGGCGATGTCGCTGAGCCAGAATCGTCGGACGCTGTCGCGATAGCGGTCGTTCCATTCGCTGAAGCGATCGGGGAAGTTGCCAGTCTGCCAACCGCCGAGGCCAACATCCCAAGGTTCAACAATCAGTTTGGTTCCGGAAATAATTTGGTCTTTCAGCATTCCCTGAAGCGTCGGGTGGTTTGGGTCAAATTGGTTTGAGGCGTCGCGAGCGAGGGTGGTGGCCAGGTCGAACCGGAATCCGTCGATCTGCATCTCTTCGCTCCAGTAGCGAAGCGAGTCCAACACCAACTCAACAACCCTTGGGTTCGCAAAGTTCAATGAGTTTCCGCAACCGGTGGTGTCATGGTAATTGCCCAGGTCGTCCACGCGGTAATAAGCGGCGTTATCGATACCGCGGAAAGAGTGAGTAAGTCCGCGGTTGCCACCCTCGGCGGTGTGGTTGTAAACGACGTCGAGGATTACCTCGATTCCGTGTCGATGCAACTCCCGAACCATGGTCTTGAATTCGCGAACAATGGCTTCTGGCCCTTCGGCAATCGCCGCCGAAGTTGCGTAACGGTGATGCGGGGTAAAGAAGTTGATGGTGTTGTAACCCCAGTAGTTGATGAGCCCCATGTTCATGAGTCTCGGCTCCGATATGAACATCTGCACCGGCAGCATTTCAACCGCGGTAACACCGATTTTCTTTAGGTGTTCAATCGTTGATTCATGAGCCAGAGCCGCGTAGGTGCCGCGAAGCTCATCTGGGAGAGAAAGATTTCCACGGGTCAGCCCTCTGGCATGCGCCTCGTAAATCACGGTCTCACCAAGCGGAGTTAGAGGCTTCGCCACCCCTTGCCAATCGAAAGATCGATCAATGACGACGTTGTGGAAATCGCGGGGACCTTCACGAACCACACCTCTGGCGTAAGGGTCAATCAGATCTATTTCCGGATTGAAACCGTTCTTCGCAGACTCCGGACCGTCCACGCGGATCGTGTAGTGAATGCCAGTCGAAATCTGCGGGCTGGAAACCTCCCAAATGTCTCCATCGACCCGAGAACACTCGAGAGCAGAAATCACCTGTTTTGGATCAAATTCGTCAACTATCGTGAATCGAACCGACGTGGCATTAGTCGAGTAAAGACGAAAGGTTCCTCCACCTTCATGCAGGTTTACGCCAAGCGCAGTCGACTGCAGGGAGGGGGTTTCGGACATGAACAAAAGCCTAGTAGCGATAGGGTTTTTTTATGGGCATATACCTCGACCACGCGGCAACTACTGCCATCTACCCGTTGGTCGTTGAACGCATGGCCGAAGATCTCTTGAAGCTAGGAAACCCTTCCAGCATTCACACCGCCGGCCAAACCGCCAGGGGCATGCTCGAAGGCGCGAGAGAAGACTTGGCCAGAGTGGTGGGCTGCGATCGCCAAGAGGTCATCTTCACCTCGGGCGGCACCGAATCTGACAACCTCGCCATCAAAGGCCTCTACTGGGCTTCAATCAACGAAAACCCAGACCGCAACATAATCGTCTCGGCCTACACCGAACACCACGCGGTAATTGACCCCATCGAATGGCTTGAGAAGTATCAAGGCGCCAAAGTTCACTGGCTGGGAGTTGACGAACGTGGGGTAGTGAACCTCGACGAACTCGCCATCTTCCTCGACGACAATCAAGGCAAAGTCGCCCTGATCAGCCTCATGTGGTCAAACAACGAAACCGGAGTGCTGACCGACCTGAGGCGAGTCGTTGACCTCGCGAAGATCCACAGCATCCCAGTTCACACCGACGCCGTGGCTGCCTTTGGTCACACCGACGTCAACTTCTTTCCAGGGCTAACCGCCATGAGCCTAAGCGCCCACAAAGTTGGCGGTCCGGTTGGGGTTGGCGCTCTAATAGTTTCTCGAGACGCCAAACTCTCCAGCATCCAACAGGGCGGCGGTCAAGAGCGCGACCTACGCGGAGGAACAATGAACGCCGCCGGAGCCAGAGCATTTGCCAGTGCAGCCAGGCTCAGCAAGAGCAAACTCTCCACTGACGGCTGGGCCAGACACGAACTTCTTTCCCACCTCACTACCGGAATCACCTCGGCCGTTCCAAGCGCCCGATTCTCGCGAGGTTCTGCACCTGGCGTTCCAGATCTTGCCCACTTCACCTTCCCAGGCTGCTCGGGCGATTCCATGCTCTACCTTTTCGACCAGCACGACATCGCAGTCTCAACCGGCTCTGCCTGCACCGCCGGAGTTGCCCGAGCCTCCCATGTTCTAATCGCCATGGGTCGAACCGAAGAAGAGGCCACCGGCACTTTGCGCATCTCGCTCGGTCGCGACACCACCAAAGCCGAGATCGACGAATTCCTAAAAGTACTTCCAGAAGTTCACGCAGCCGCGCTCAAAGCCGGCCTCACTGCCTAGGTCAGCAAGTAAAATCGACCTATGAAGGTTTTGGCTGCAATGAGCGGCGGCGTCGACAGCGCCGTAGCGGCCGCCCGTGCCGTTGACGCCGGACACGAAGTCGTCGGCGTTCACCTAGCCCTCAGCCGCAACGCAGGAACCTTACGAACCGGCTCACGCGGTTGCTGCACTATCGAAGACTCCATGGACGCCCAGCGTGTCTCAGCGCTCCTCGGCATCAAATACTTCGTCTGGGATTTCTCGGAACGATTCAAAATGGAAGTCGTCGACGATTTCATCCAAGAGTATGAAGCTGGCCGCACGCCAAACCCATGCATGCGTTGCAACGAACGCATCAAGTTCGCAGCCCTTCTTGAAAAGGCGCTAGCCCTAGGCTTCGACGCCGTCTGCACCGGCCACTACGCAACCATCGAAGAGAACGACGGCAACCTAGAACTTCACCGATCCCCAGCCACCGCCAAAGACCAAAGCTATGTGCTCGGCGTCCTAACCACCGACCAGCTGAAGCACGTGCTCTTCCCAATCGGCGCTGAAAGCGACAAAGCCGACATCCGCAAAGAAGCACAAGCCAGAGGGCTCGCCGTTGCGCAAAAGCCTGACAGCTACGACATCTGCTTCATCCCCGACGGAGACACTCAGGGTTGGCTTGGCGAAAAACTCGAAGAACAACCAGGCCAAATCGTTGACCGCAACGGGAAAGTCCTAAGCACCCACGACGGCACCCACAACTTCACCGTGGGCCAACGCAAAGGCCTATCCATTGAACGCCCTGCCAAAGACGGCAAGCCAAGATACGTCCTGGAAATCAGACCAAAGACCAAAACCGTCGTGGTCGGCCCTCAAGCAGCCCTCGCCATCAAAGAACTCGGCGGTCAGAAGTTCACCTGGTGTGGCGAACCGCCAAAGAATCCAGAAATCCCTTTCGAAGCCGAGGTTCAGGTGCGCGCTCATGCCGAACCGGTCAAGTGCATCGCCCAACTCGAGAACAACGAACTAAAAGCGATCACTCACGAACCAATCCTCGGAGTAGCACCCGGCCAAACCGCAGTCATCTACCTTGGCACCCGCGTACTAGGTCAGTTCACCATCGATCGCACGGTCTCTGCAGTAGCCCCAGAAGAAGACGAATGAACCACGACGAAGCCGAGGCGAGAGTCAACGAACTAGTTGACCAAATCAACGCTCACCGCCGCGCCTACTACGAAGGCAACACCGTTCTAATCTCGGACGCCGAATATGACGCACTGATGAAAGAACTCGAACACCTCGAGAACCAATTCCCCGAACTCATCACCGGCGACTCACCAACCCAAACCGTTGGCGGCCAGGCAAACATCACCTTCTCACCGGTCACCCACCTCGATCGCATGATGAGCCTCGACAACGTCTTCGACAAAGAAGAACTCACCACCTGGATCGAAAAGGCCAACGCTAAGAAATACCTTGTGGAACTAAAGATCGACGGCCTCGCCATCAACCTTCGCTATGAGAAAGGCAGACTCATCTCCGCCGC
>JBIKJD010000092.1:0-4229 GCA_044361205.1 Rhodoluna sp. | reverse complement strand
TAATTCAGCGCGACTTCGAGGCTGCTTTCGCCAAGGCAGACGTCTTGGTTTCGCCAACGGCTCCGACCACGGCTTTCAAGCTGGGAGAGAAGATGGAAGATCCGCTGGCCATGTATCTAAACGACATCGCCACCATTCCAGCCAACCTTGCCGGAATTCCTGGAATGTCTCTACCAAACGGTTTGGCCGATGAAGATGGGCTGCCGTCATCGATTCAGTTGCTGGCTCCGGCTCGAGAAGACAAGCGTCTTTATGAGGTTGGTGCGGTTCTGGAAAAGGCTCACGAAAACGTTTGGGGCAAGCGAATGATTGATTTCGCTCCTGAAGTAAAGGCAGGTGTCTAATGGCTAAGGCAGAACTAATGAACTACGAGCAAGCGCTCGAAAAGTTCGAGGTTGTTATCGGCCTTGAAGTTCACGTTGAGCTAAACACGAAAACCAAGATGTTTTGCGGTTGCCGCAACGATTTCGGCGACGAGCCGAACACCAACGTTTGCCCAGTTTGTTTGGGTCTCCCTGGCGCTTTGCCGGTGGTCAACAAGCGTGCGGTTGAGTCGGCCATCAAGATTGGTTTGGCTCTAGGTTGCGACATCCAGCCAACCGGACGATTTGCTCGCAAGAACTATTTCTACCCAGACCTGGCCAAGAACTTCCAGACTTCTCAGTTCGATGAACCGATTGCGTTCGAAGGTGGCGTGGACATTGAGGTTCCTTCGGGAAGTTCTTACCGTGTCAACATCGAGCGCGCTCACATGGAAGAGGACGCCGGGAAGTTGACTCACGTCGGTGGCTCGACCGGAAGAATTCAGGGCGCTGAGTTCTCGCTGGTTGACTACAACCGAGCTGGTGTTCCACTGATCGAGATCGTGACCAAGCCGGTTTATGGTGCAGGTGCTGAGGCACCTGAGTTGGCCGCCGCTTACGTTCGCTACATCCGCGAGGTTGTGAAGGCTCTAGACGTCTCTGAGGCCCGCATGGAGCGCGGAAACGTGCGTTGTGACGCAAACGTATCGCTGCGCCTGCATGGAGCCGAGAAGCTCGGAACTCGCACTGAGACCAAGAACGTGAACTCGCTTCGTTCGATTGAGCGTGCGGTTCGCTACGAGATCCAGCGCCAGGCCCACATTCTGGCAAACGGCGGAACCATCGTTCAAGAAACTCGTCACTGGCACGAGGACAAGGGAACCACATCTGCTGGTCGCCCAAAGTCCGACGCCGACGACTACCGCTACTTCCCAGAACCGGACCTAGTGCCGGTTGCTCCATCTAAGGAATTAGTTGAGGAACTTCGTGCAACTCTTCCAGAAGACCCAGCAACTCGCCGCAAGCGTTTGCAGGAAGCCTGGGGTTTCAGTGACCTAGAGTTCCGCGATGTTGTTAACGCTGGGCTAATGGACCCGATCGAAGAGACCGTGGCTGCCGGAGCATCACCGCAGGCGGCTCGTAAGTGGTGGAGTGGCGAGATTGCTCGTCAGGCCAACGCCGATGGCAAAGACCTTTCCGAGGTCAACGTAACGGCTGCACAGGTTGCTGAACTTGCTGCCCTAGTCGAAGCCGGAAAAATCAACGACCGCATCGGACGTGAGGTCTTAGCTGCCGTCATGAATGGCGAAGGTAACCCTGGCGAAATCGTTGCTTCGAAGGGGCTAGAAGTGGTCTCCGACGACGGAGCCTTGATGGCCGCCATCGACGAAGCGCTTGCCAAGCAACCTGATGTTCTCGAGAAGATTCGCGAAGGCAAGGTTCAGGCCGCCGGAGCAGTAATCGGAGCCGTCATGCAGGCGATGAAGGGTCAAGCAGACGCAGGCCGTGTGCGCGAGCTCATCATCGAGCGTGCTGGTCAATAGCTCCCAGGGTTGTTATCCTTATCCTGTAGTGATGAGCTTCAGGATTTCAGGCGTTTGAAATCTGTGAAGGATCACTTCGGTGATCAAACGAAGGGCCCGTTTCCGCGGGTCCATTCGTTTAACCAGGCCTAATTCGCGCGGCCAATTAGGTTCCCATAAGTTTTCTTTAAAGGAAAAATCCCCGTGGAAGTTCTCCACAGGGATTTTATTTGGGGTGAGTAACGGGGCTTGAACCCGCGACCCCCTGGACCACAACCAGGTGCTCTACCAGCTGAGCTATACCCACCAAGTGTTGCCTAAGCAACCCTAAGAGTTTAGCACTACAGCGACTCGGCTGCGGAACGAGATTCTTCGGTGGTTGGGCCAGGCTGTTCCACGAAGACGGTCTTGCGATAGTACTTGAGTTCTTTGATCGACTCAAGGATGTCGGCGAGGGCTCGGTGGCCGCCGTCTTTCTTCGGGAGTTGGAAGTAAACCTTTGGGTACCAACGACGGGTTAGTTCCTTGATGCTGGAAACGTCAATGTTTCGATAGTGCAGGAATCCGTCGAGAGTTGGCATGTAGCGGTTGATGAACATGCGGTCCGTTCCGATGCTGTTTCCGGCCAGGGGAGCCTGCCTCGGTTCGGCTACCCAGCGCTGCACGTATTCCAGGACCATACGTTCGGCTGTTGCTAGATCATGGCCGTCGTTGAATTCGTTAATCAGCCCGGACGAGGTGTGCATTTCGGTTACGAATTCGTTCATGTTTGCTAGCGACGCTGCGTTTGGTTTGATCACGAGGTCTAGACCTGGGTCGAGCACATTGAGCTCGGAGTCGGTGACAACTACTGCGATTTCGACAAGGCAGTCTTTCTCCACATTGAGACCGGTCATTTCGCAGTCGATCCAAACAAGGTAGTCGCTAATTGTAATCACGCCTTAAAAATTAGGGGAGGCCCCAGACATTCATCTGGGACCTCCCAATTCTAACTTCCGCCTAAGCCTTTGCGGTTTTCACCTTTTTTGGCTTTAGTGCTTTACGTTCTTTTCCACCTTCGATTAGCCAGTAGAGAACTGGAACAATAACGAGGGTTAGAACGGTCGAGCTAAACAGGCCACCGATAACCACGATGGCTAGCGGCTGCGAGATGAACCCGCCGCTTCCGGTGATTCCAATCGCTAATGGCGATAGTGCGAAGATGGTGGCGAGTGCGGTCATCAGGATCGGACGAAGGCGTTGTCTCGCGCCGTCCATAATTGCTTCCTGAATTGGCTTGCCCTCGCGTCGGTACTGATTGATCAGGTCAATCAGAACAATCGCGTTGGTAACCACGATGCCCACTAGCAGCAACATACCGATCAAAGCCGAGATGTCCAAGGCGGTGTCGGTAACCAGCAGTGCCACGAACGCTCCGGTAGCTGCGAATGGAATTGAGATTAGTAGAACCAGTGGTTGACGGATGCTTCGGAAGGTTGCAACCATCACGATGAAGACGATTGCGATTGCCGCGAGGAGCGCCAAACCTAGGTCAGCGAACGATTGAGCCTGTGATGCTGAAACTCCACCGAGTGACGCTGTAACGCCTGCTGGGAGCGAAAGCTTGTCTAGACGTTCGTTAACATCGACGGTAGTAGCACCGAGGTTCTCACCATCTGGGGTGAGCATAACCTTGGCGGTTCGGTCTCCCTTTTCGGTGGTGATCGAAACAGGAATTTCGACAACCGAAACCTTAGCTAGCGAGGAAAGCTTCACGTTTCCCGTTGCGGTCGGAACCGAAAGGTTCCTGATCTGCTTCAACGTGGTTGCTGGCTTCTTTGGAACGATGTAGATATTGGTTGAAACACCTTCGACGTTGATCGAACCAATCGAGGTCGGTTGCATAAGCCCGGCAACGATTCCGCTCAGTGCGATTTCACTCAAGCCCTTAGCTGCAGCTTTCTTGCGATCAACAGTGATCTGAACCGTGCGTTGCTTGTCGGCAAGCGATGTGTTGGTCTCGGTGGTGCCAACTGCTCCATCTAGAGCCTTCGCCACTGCGTCAACACCGGCAATTAGTGAATCGTCGTCTTTAGCGGTGACGGTTACGTCAACCGTGCTGGAGCCACCGAATGATCCGCCACCCGCTTCGTTGAACTTGATTTCACCAATAGTTGGGTCAGCCTCGGCAGCCTTTAGAACCATCGCCTTGAATGCCTCTAGGTCTTCGCCCTCTTCAAGAGTGATCTGGTGCTGGATGCCTCCGGCAGCAAGGCCTAGCGCGGTTCTGGAGTCACCAGATGATCCGATTGTGGTCAAAACTACCTTCACCGACTCTTCGGCTGTGATGATTGCTTCGAGCTTGCCAGCGGCCTCTGATTGGTCTTTTAGAGTTGCTCCTGCTGGAAGTGTCTGATTAGCGATA
>JBIKJD010000090.1:0-4355 GCA_044361205.1 Rhodoluna sp. | reverse complement strand
TTACAAGCATTGCCCAACCTCCCCAAACGGGTAGGTTTTCGTTCATGATGGCCTTCACCTCAGGCACCTCTACGCGGAAAAGGCCACCGTCGCCAAGGAGCACCAACGCTAGACCTTGGAATCCCAGGAAGAAGGCGAGGGTGATTACGAATGACGGCACCCCAATTTTGGCGACAAAGAAACCTAGGATTGCACCGACGATTGCACCGAATAGGAGCGCCAGGCCTAAGGCAGGAATCCATGGCACGCCAGCCACGATACTCAAATAGAAGATGTCCATCGCCACGCCAGCCATGACTCCAGCGGACAGGTCAATCTCGGCAAGCAGGATTACAAAGACCAGCGCCATTGCCAGAGTGGTTAGCTGTGCCGCTTGCACAAAAAGGTTTGCGAAGTTCAACTTTGTTAGGAAGAACGGGCTCAAGGATGCGAATAGCGCGGCCAAAACCGTTAGCGCTCCAACCGCTGGTAGCGCTCCCATTTCTCCATTTTTCAAGCGCGAAACGTAGGCGCTCAGCTGGTCCTTAAGGTTTCCTTCATGACCGCTAGCAATCGCCTGAGGAGGCAACGGTGCCGACATCTGCGAGGTTTCTAACTTACCCATTATTTACTTCCCTCATAGGTTTTGGTTCCAGTGATGTAGCCAACTACGTCGTTCTGGTTAGTTTTCTTGGTTTCAATCTGCGCAACCATCCGTCCTAGATATAGAACCGCGATCTCATCGCATACCTTGAAGACGTCGACCAGGTTGTGGCTAATGATGATTACCGCCACCCCGGAATCGGCCAGGCGACGAACTAGGTTCAAAACCTGTTCGGTCTGGGCGACACCGAGAGCCGCGGTAGGTTCGTCGAGAATCACCACCTTGGCATTGCGAAGCACGGATCTCGCGATCGCGACAGTTTGCCTTTGTCCACCCGAAAGAGATGACACTTTTTGGCGAACGGATTTTACGGTTCTTACTGAAAGACTTTGGAGCGCCTTGGTGGCTTCCAACTCCATGGTTGGTTCGGCGAGTGTTCCACCGATGGTTTCTTCACGACCGAGGAACATGTTCTGAACGATGTCTAGGTTTTCGCACAATGCGAGGTCTTGATATACAACTTCAATTCCGAGGCCTGCTGCCTGGCGAGGATCGTGGATGGTTACTTCTGTTCCGTCGAAAAGAACCGTTCCACCGTCGTATGGCTGAACTCCCGAGAGTCCCTTGATTAGTGTTGATTTACCGGCTCCGTTGTCGCCAACTAACGCGGTCACTTTACCTGCGTAAGCCTTGAGGTCTACTCCTTTTAGGACATCTACCGGCCCAAAACTTTTGACGATGCTTCTTAGCTCAATTACTGGCTCTGCCATCACAATTCACTTTCTAAAGATCTTTTGCTTGAGATTACTCTCATTTCTTGGAAGATTGTCTTGCGCCGACACCCTAGGGTGCCGGCGCAAGACATTATCCGTTTGTTACTTGACGCCGTACTTCGCACATGCGGCTGCTACATCTGCAGTACAGATGTCTGCTGCCTTTGCGTCGCCAGCGGCAACAACGTCCTTGACCTTATCTGCGGTAGTCGAGATTGGGTCAAGCGCTAGGAATGGGGTTCCATCTTCTAGCTTCTTGTTGGTGGTTGGCTTCTCACCCTTCAACAGTGCGATAGCTAGTTCAGATGCTGCCTTAGCTTCGATGGTGAATGGCTTGTAAACGGTAGCCCACTGCTTGCCCAAAAGGACGTTCTGTAGACCGGCAACCGATGCATCCTGACCCGAAACTGGAACGGTTAGACCGTTCTTGTCTAGGATCGCGATGATCGATGCAGCGTTGTTGTCGTTCGGAGCTAGAACAGCGTCGACCTTACCCTTTACAGCAGTGAATGCCTGCTCGAATAGGGTTCCAGCCTTGGTTCCATCCCAGGTGCCTTCCATGGTGAATGCAGCCTTGGCGCCAGCAGCGTCAAGAACCGAAAGAGCACCGTTTAGGAACATTGCAGCGTTACCATCGGCTGGGTCACCAGACGAGTAGATAATGCTTGCAGTCTTTGGGTCCTTGCCGGCAGCCGCTAGGCCATCGAGAACCATCTGTCCCTGTAGCTGTCCAACAACTTCGTTGTCGAACGATACATAGTAGTCAGCTCCGGCAATTGGGCGGTCGTAAGCAATTACTGGAATGCCCTGAGCCTTTGCCTTCTCTGCTACTGAAACACCAGCACCCTGGAAGTCAACTAGCAGCATAACTCCACAGCCCTTTGAAAGCTGCTGGTCTCCGATAGTTGCGTACTTCGAGGTGTCTGACTGTGCGTTCTGGATATCTGCTTCATAACCTGCTTCGGTTAGAGCCTTCTCTAGAGCTGGACGGTCACCTGGCTCCCAGCGAGTTCCGCTGTCGGCGTCTGGAAGAATTACACAGGCGCGGGTGCTACCTGTGCTTGCTGCTGAACAACCGCTTAGCGCGAGCACAGCTGCTGCCGCTACTGCGGTAAGTGAAAGCAATGAAGACTTCTTCATGTTTTTCCCTTCGTTTCTTGTTTGGATTCGACTAGACAACTGTCGAAGGAACTCGGTTTTGAGTCTGAGTATATGTTGCCTTAGCCAACAAACCTTTTTGAGCAAAAACAGGTAACGAATCCATAAAGTTATGAATTTGTTGTTTTAGCCAACAAGTAGATTTAAGTTGTGAAATCTCCGATTGTTCCCCAGAACATCACCGGCGTACTCGGTAGCAACCGAGACGTCGTGCGTCAGCACAACCTTTCGATCCTCCTGCAGATGATTCACTTCTATGGAACCGTTACGCGTTCCCAACTGGCTGCCTCAACCGGACTAAACCGTTCAACCATTTCCGATCTGGTTGCCGAACTCGAACAACTTGGATTCGCAACCGAAACAGTGGCGGCTTCGGCCAGCGGAGTGGGAAGACCCAGTTACGTCGTAACGGCATCGACGAAAGTGGTTGCCTTTGCCGTTCACCCAGAAGTAGACGCCACAACGGTTGGCGTAGTCACACTTTCTGGAAAGGTTCTCAAAACGCTTCGAGTGCCGATGAGTGAAAGTCCGACATCCGCCGTGTCCGTGCAAACCGCGGCCGCCGCAATCGCGGAACTCAAAAAGGGGCTCGACGCAGATCAAAAAATCGCCGGCGTTGGAGTTGCCATCCCTGGCCAGGTTCGCGTGTCCGACAACGTGGTCCGTTTGGCACCTCAGCTCGGTTGGGTAGAGCAGCCGTTCGGTTCCATGCTCAGCCAGATCTCCGGCTTACCCGTCTTTGTCGATAATGACGCAAGCATCGGCTGCATGGCCGAACGAAACTTCGGAGCCGCTCGTGGCTACCTAGACGTGGTCTACCTTTATGCCGGTTCCGGTGGTATCGGCGGCGGCGCAATCGTGAACGGAAGCCAACTCCGCGGTGCCTCCGGTTATGGGGGAGAACTCGGTCACGTAAGAATCGGTGGCTCCAACGACAAGGACTACTCCGGCTTAGCGGGCACACTGGAATCCATGGTGCGTCGCGATGACCTATTGCACGTGTTCAAAATGTTCTCGGCAACCGATGAAGAGTTGGACGTTGAAATTCAGTCCACGAAGTCTGGTGAAGCCAAAAAGATTCTAGGAGCACAGATTGATGCACTCGGAGCTGGCATCAGCAGTTACGTAAACATCTTCAACCCCGAAGTAATTGTGTTGGCGGGTTTCCTAACCTCACTGTTCAGTTACGACCCCGATCGGTTGTTGGCTGCCGTGAAGCAAGGTTCGCTCAACGCTTCGAGTGAGCGAGTAATTATTCGAACCGGTGAACTTGGGGCCGACCTGCTTATGATCGGCTCTGCTGAACTAGCCTTCAAACCGCTTTTGGAAAACCCGAGCGCTGTCGCTTTGTCTGCCGGAAAAAAGTCTCGCTAAATGAACTAGGGTCCCGCTTAGCGAGACCCTAGTTCATGAACGTTTTCTAACAGGAGCCTCGAGTGGGTCCTTCGGCAACAAAGATTGGGTAACCAGCACTGTCGAACAGTTTTGTCACCGGCTGTTTGTTTCCGTATTCGTCCATCGCGCAGAGCGAAGTAACGGGGTTGCCTTGGAACGTGAGGGTGGTCAAAGTCTCGATGCTCACGAACTTCTTATACAGCTGGATATTGCTTGCTATGTCCGCAACGAGTACGGGGCTGCCAAGAAGAAGTATCACGTTCAAGGTGACGAGGACCAATCGCAGTGGCCGATACTGTTTGATGCTTAACCACACGCTGACCGCAATCAGAATTGCCAAAACGAACGCGGAGACCGTGTCTCCAGGAATCTCTCTGATTCCACCAGTGGTCATCGGGGAGTAAATCAGTGCGAAGACAACCCAAGCGCGAAGGATTGCCCAGGCA
>JBIKJD010000089.1:0-4505 GCA_044361205.1 Rhodoluna sp. | reverse complement strand
AAATTGATGTTGTCGTTAGCGATGAGAGAACCAAATTTTTTGGTAATTCCACGCAGCTCAAGCTTCATTGCCCAAATACTCCTTTGAGCTGTAATTCACATACAGCGCCTTCAAATAAATCTAGCCGAAAAGGTTTACCGAAAAAGGCGAAAGCCGCCGAGATATTTCTATCTCGGCGGCTTTCTTTTACTTATTAGCTAAGTGGGTTGATCGAACCGTCGATGATTCCGGCCTTCTTGGTTTTCAAAGCTTCCTTGATCTCGTCAGAGATCTTGCTTTCGAATGCACCAAATGGTGATAGGTCAGTTCCACCGTTAGCAAGGGTACCCATGTAGGCGTCGCCGTTGAACATTGCGCCTTCAGCAGAGAATTCCTTGATTAGGTCGTAAACAGCGTTGGTCATGCGCTTCTCAACAGAAGTTAGAACCAAGTCAGCGTACTGTGGCGAGGTCTTCGCGATGTCCTTGTCAACACCGATCATGACGCCGTCAATTCCAGCTTCCTTGATTGCTTCAGAAGCAGCACCGAACTGGTCTCCACCAACTGGGAATAGCACGTCAGCGCCAGCCTTTACCTGGTTAGCGGCGATGGTCTTTGAAACACCCGAGTTAGGGGTGAAGTCACCCATGAAGTCACCAGACTTCTTGACTGGGTCCCAACCAACAACCTTGGTTGCAACTCCGGAGTCCTTCTCGTATGCCTTAGCACCGTAGTAGTAACCGTCCATGAATGCGGTAACAGCAGGAATGTTCATTCCACCGTAGGTACCGATTACGTGGGTCTTCGAGTAAGCAGCTGCTAGGTAACCAGCTAGGTAGCTTGACTGCTCCATTGAGTAGCCAACTGGCTTTAGGTTTGCGTTGCCTTCTGACCATCCGTCAATGGTGACGAAGTTCATGGTTGGGTTAGCCTTAGCTGCCTCGTTTACAGGGGTAACTAGGTTGAAGCCAACAGCGAAGATCAGGTCGCACTTTGCGTCAACCATGGCCTGTAGGTTTGGAGCGAAGTCCTCAGAAGAGTTTGACTCTGCGTCGCTAATCTGAACACCAAGTTCAGCCTTAGCTTTTTCCATTCCATCCATTACTGACTCGTTGAACGACTTGTCGTTCCAGCTTCCCTCATCGGAAACTGCGCAAGCGCGGTAGTCAAGTTCTGGTACAACCGGAGCTGCAGGTGCACAACCGGTTAGAGCAAGGGTTGCCACTGCTGCCAGTGCTAGGCCCTTGAAGGTGTTGCGTGAAATCTTGTTCACTTTTATTCCTCCTGAAATGCGGTCGACACCAATTGTCGTCCGCTGGTACTTACAGCCTAACGCCCGTGAATTCACTGGAAATCAACCACGCCCGAATGTCTCAGCAATTTGATAACAATCGGGTAAATACGCTTAAAAATCAAACTCCCCTCCGAGCGATTGCGTCGAAGAGGAGAATGGTGACCCCAACGGGATTTGAACCCGTGCTGCCGCCGTGAGAGGGCGGTGTCCTAGGCCGCTAAACGATGGGGCCGTTTAGTGAACTTTTCGATTATGCCACAGAACTCGAAGGCTTTGCCAATACTCGGAGCGACTTGGGTGCGATAGAAACAGTCATCGGCAGCATTCCAGCCGGCTCCCCATCGGCATAAACAGGAACACCTTCGCTGATCAGTGTCACCTCGGTGGCTCGAACAATTTCTACCGCCGGATGCGAAACGTGGGTCCCGGTAAAAACTTTAGGAAAGACTTTGATCAGTTCCGGCTTAGAAATTTTATGAACGATAAAGAGGTCGAGCTTTCCATCGAAAACGGAGGCGTTCGGCGCGACCAGCATGCCACCGCCGTAGCTAGGACCGTTCGAAACCGCGCACAGCATTCCATCGATGGCTCGCTCCACACCGTCGACCTTTGCCCGATACTTCAATGAATCGAAAGTCATCAGTTCAACCAGCATGGCCAAGGTGTACCTAGACGGCCCCTTCGGGTATTTCCAGCGATTCGCACGACGATTGACGATGGCATCGAAGCCAGCCGAAGCGGAGTTTATAAAGTAGAAACGACGCGTTGACGTGACGCCAAGCCCTAGGTCCACAGACACCGGCTTTGTCAGTGTTTCAATCGCCAGCGCGGCAGCTGCAGTTGGATCGTCTATCGGAATGCCAAGCGTCATAGCCGCATCGTTTCCCGTGCCGCAGGGCATGATTGCCAAAGGCATTGCGGTTCCAGCGCAGAGATTTAGCCCAAGGTGAACCATTCCGTCTCCGCCTGCAACCGCGAGCGCATCGATGGCTCCCGACGCTATTGCTCGACGTCCATTCTCGGTTGCGTCCTGATAGTCAGAGCCGGTAAGTTCCAAAACGTCGACGCCTAATCTTTTTAGCTCCTCAACAAACTTCGGTCCAAGCAAAGCGCCTTTACCCTTACCTGAAGTGGGATTGAGAATTACACCGAATTTGGTCACTTTGAAAGCCGAACCACTCGTGCGATTGCCAGCCAGGTGAAAGCGCTACCGGCAAGAGCAATTAGCGGTGGTGAGACTCCTAGCACGCTAGCCGCCATCAGGCCGAGGGAAACCATCAAAGCAAATGTAATGTTCCAGAAACTTTTGCTCTGGGTGGCCTTTGACAACTTGAGCAGATGGGGAATTGTTAGGGGGTCTTGAGAAATTTGAATTAGGTTCGCTGAACCAAGGTGCACATTTGGCCCAGTTCCAAACGCTAGGGCAACATCAGCTTCAATTAGAGCGGCGGCATCGTAGTGACCATCTGCCACCAAAAGTAGTTTCGAGCCGTTTGCTCGTTTTTCTTTCACCCAGTCTGCTTTTCGAGTGGACAAAACCTCGGCCGCGAATTCTGAAAGCCCCAGTCCTTGGGTGATTTTCTCAACCAGTTGGTGCGAGTCCCCGGAAAGCACTGTAATGGCTTGCTTTCCGCTCAGCTTCACAATGGCGGCCTGAGAGTTAGTCCTAACCTCGTCTGGAAATTCGATGTAGCCAACCAGCAGTTCGTCGATGCCAACGAAAACCACGCTAGACCCGGCACTCAATGCGCTCGAAACTTGAAAAAGATCGTAAGGATTCATGTTTACACCGGACACATTGACCATGCCCGCGTTTCCAACCTGGACTAGCGAGCCATCGAACCGTGCCGATACACCCAAGCCTGGAATCGGCGCGAAGTCGGTTACTTTTGGCAGTTCGAGCCCCCGTTTGGCGGCCTCCTGAATAAGAAGGTGCCCCAATTCATGGCTGGTTCCCATCTCAACCGAAGCGGCTAGAGCAAGGAGTTCCCCTTCAGAACCAATCGACGTGTTTCGGGCGAGGTGAATCTTGCCAACCGCAGTGTGTCCCTTAGTGATTACCCCGGTCTTGTTAAGAACGACGTGATTGATTTTCGCCAAAGCCTCGAAGGTTGCTCGAGACCTAAGAATCACACCGAGGCATGCAGCCTTGATCGAACTTGCAGCCGACGCAACTTCAACGCTTGTTCGAGCAACAGCCACCTGCGTTGCCAGCAACACTCCTATGGCAACCGAGAATGCGGCTTCCAGACCAAACTCGAAAACTAGTTCAAGCCCAGCCAGAATCAGGGCTGCCGAAATTGAAAAGAACGTGAGGATGGAAGCCGAAATGGTTGCAAACTTCGAGTACTTTGCAGGCTGGCGGTTCTCGGTGTCTATAGATCTCGCTAGCTCGTGAACCACTAAATCATCACCAATTGCACTAACCCGAATCGTCAGTGGAGCGTGCTCACTTGAACGACCCGGGAGATTTTCGCTACCGGCCAAAACCCAGTCACCGGGCTGCTTGAGGATTGCAGAATCATCGCCGGTGATCGATACCTCAGAGACAGAAGATTGTCCTTGGATTACAAAGCCATCGGCTGGAATGACATTGCCAGGACGGACTAAGACGACTTGACCAATTTCCAGGGAACTTTGTTCCACATGTTCTAGATCCCGGCCATCAATCACGGTCGCCTTATCTGGGACCAGTGCAGCTAGGTTTGGCACCCGAGCCAAATTGGTTACCAGTTGGGCTTTTACAAGCCAACCAGTCAAGAGTGCTAAAGAGGTAAGAGCAGTTGGTTGCCAATAGTAGAGAACATTGCCTGAAATAAATGCGTAAGCGTAAGAGAGCAAAATTGCCAACAGGGTCATTTGCATTTGTCGGGCAATACCCACTTGGCCTTTGGAAATGGCTGTGGTCCAGATCGGTATTGTGCTTAGCAATCCAGCGCCTAATGCAAAATAACCATAAAGGTCGTCCCATAGAACCGGCAATTGAAGGTCTTTGGCCGAAACATAAATGAGCGGCAGTAGCGACATGGTGAATGCCACCAACCAGGACCGACCAGACTTTTTCATAACTAACCAAAATTCTACGCAGGGTTGGCAAGATGGAATCCATGAAGGTAACCAAACTTGAGCACGCAACCCTCGTTTTTGAAGAAGACGGCAAAACCCTGATTTTAGATCCCGGGTTTTACACCAGGCCTTTGACTGGCTACCAGAATGTTGTTGCCATCGTCAT
>JBIKJD010000088.1:0-4545 GCA_044361205.1 Rhodoluna sp. | reverse complement strand
CAACCCGATCGCTGTAGTTCTGCATCAGCGCATCCAAGACCTTAGCCTTCAATCCTGGTTGAGAACTATCTCCCCACAAAACTCTTTGACGATTTGAGCGAAGCGCCAAAACCACGTTGTCTTTACTTGTCGCTCGAATCGACTCAACGCTCGGCAATAACGAAAGCGGAAGTGACAGAATCACGTTGACAGCCCGCGAAAATGACTTCGAAGTAGCCGGATTGCCGGAACCCAAAATGGTCGGCAACTTCTCTGAACCCGTTGAACGTCCAAGCTGAACACCAACCGCATCGTAGCGATAGGCCCTCCCGTTCACCTCCACAAGGGCAATCGCAGTTCGCTCGGTAATTACGACTCTGAGAGTGTGCGGAGGAACGGAAACTACAAACACAGAATCGATGAGTTCATACTTGCTTAGTTTCTTGGTTACTTCTTCATTCGAAATTTGTGGTAGCGGGCGCCCTTTTAGGTATCCAAGATCTTTCAGAATCGCCTTCTCAGGAACCAATTCGGCGCCAACGACGACGATTTTTTGCAATGACAGTAATGGCGAAAACACAGCTACTGCAACCAGTATCAACAGGGTTACCAGTCCAGAAAACACCCCGAACCACACTCGTTTTGCAAAATTGCCACGCGGAGAAATTCGTGAAACCTTAGATCTTGCGTTCCTCTCGTGTATTGAAAGGCGTTTTATGGCGCTTCGCACCTTAGGTTTACTACTCTTCGGTTTTGACCTTGAAGAGGGCTTCTTACTAGGGAAAAGCTGAACGACGTTGTCTACTCTAGGCACCGGCTTCTTACCAGATTTTTTGGACGTGGTTCGCGATGGCGGACGTTTCAAAACTAGTCCTTCAGAGCATCGAGCAATTCAGGTACCATTCGGTAAACGTCACCGCATCCCATAGTGATTATGAAATCACCCTCTGAAGCTAGCGATGCGGCAACGGCTGGCGTGTCCTCCCACTTTGCGACGTAGTGAACTTTGCCGGCATCACTGAAACTGTTCGAAACCATTTCGCCGGTTACACCGGGTTCGGGGTCTTCTCTCGCAGCGTAAATATCCATCACAACAACTTGATCGCTGAGTGCCAACGCCTCGGCAAATTCTCTATGCATCAAGCGAGTTCTGCTATAGAGGTGAGGTTGAAATACGGTCACAAGTTTGCCTTTACCAACAACTGCCCTAGCAGCTAAAAGTGCGGCGGCAACCTCGGTCGGGTGATGGGCAAAGTCGTCATATACAGACACGCCACGTTCAACTCCGTGCAGCTCAAAACGTCGTTCAGTGCCGCTAAAGGACGAAATCCCTTCCAAAGCTAATTTGGGGTCAAATCCGAGGCCAACCAAGACACTAAATGCACCGGCGGCATTGATGGCATTGTGGAATCCTGGAACCTTTAACCTTGATTCAAAAGTTTCACCCTGGAAGGAAAGCTTGAAGCTAACTTTTGCCCCTGAAGCGTCTACATCGAAGACCCTGATGGAAGAGCCATCGGATGTCCCAAAAGTCAAAACCCTCTTTCCTGCCAGTAGTTTGGTGACTCTCACGGCCCCGGGGTCATCCGAACTAATCGCTACGAACTCTTTTGCTCCTGCTGCGAACTTTCCAAACTCGGCTTCGAACGCCTCAAGAGATCCGTAGTGGTCCAAGTGATCCGGGTCGACGTTGGTGATAAGTGCCACAGCGGTCTCGTAGTGCAAGAAAGACCCGTCCGATTCATCGGCTTCAATGACAAACAAATCATCCTTACCACTGCCGCTGGATGATCCGAGCTCTGCAATAACTCCGCCGTTGACGAAACTTGGATCGACGCCCAAACGTAGGAGCCCAGTGATAATCATTCCCGTGCTAGTTGTCTTGCCGTGGGCCCCTGCAACAGCAACAAGCCGGTGCTTAGTCGTGAGGTATGCCAAAGCCGCGGAACGGTGGATTACAGGTATACCTTTTTCCAGAGCCATTAGATACTCAGGGTTGGTTGGCCAAAGCGCCGAAGTCACAACAACCGTATCTGGGTTACCAAGATTGGCGGCATCATGACCGATGTGAATCTTGGCCCCGAGTTCCCGCAGTGTCGCAACGTTAGAGGTATCCCGTAAATCTGATCCAGTAACCTGATGCCCCATGCCCAGCAAAATTCTGGCTATCCCGCTCATGCCGGAACCGCCAATTCCGATGAAGTGAACGACACCAAGATCGTCTGGCACTGGTTGTGAAAAGTCTGGTTTTATCATTTAGTCCTCGGCTCTACCCTATTTGCCGTGGGCGGTTTGAGTTGGTACGACACCGTGAACCAGTTTCAACAAACGCGCAGTTCCGTCGGCGATGCTCTCTCTTTTTGAAGCAGCACTCATTTTTCGCAACTCCTTGGTGCTCGAGACAAGTGGAATAACTTCATCGCGGATAAATGATGCTGTGAAGTCCTCATCGGCAACGAGACGAGCCGCACCGGCTAGCAGTAAGTGCTTGACGTTGTGTTTTTGCTCCCCATTCCCAATCGGATAAGGAACGTAGATGGCGGGAAGACCCAGAGCGGCAAACTCCGAAACTGTTGAGGCTCCGGCTCTAGAAACTGCAAAATCTGCCGCAGCCATAGCTAAATCCATGCGATCGCAATACTTGAGCCTAGACAGTGATTTTGTCGAAAGTTCAGGCAAGTCAGATCGTTCGCCGACTATGTGAATCACTTGAATTCCCGCTGCATTCAAAGCTTCAGACGCTTCTACAACCGATTGGTTCAAACGATTAGAACCCAACGATCCTCCAGTAACCAACAACGTTGTGGTCTCCGCGTCTAGTCCAAAGAATTGCCTAGCGATCGACCGATTGGCATTACTCAGCGATTCTTCAATCTCCGCACGAAGCGGCATCCCGGTGAGAGTCGCATTAGGCAACTTAGTTCCTGGAAATGCCACCGCCACAGCGGCCGCTCCCCTCGCACCCATCCGGTTGGCCAAGCCTGGCAGCGCATTCGCCTCGTGTACCACATAGGGAATCTTCGATTTCCTAGCAGCTACGTAAGCTGGAGCGCTGGCATAACCGCCGAAACCGACCACTACATCGATTGAATGAGACCGAAAAAGCTTCTGAATCTGCGAGACGGCTCTTCCAAATCGAACAGGAAAAGCCAAAGCATAAAGACTTGGTTTCCTTGGGAAAGGCAAACGCTCAATAGTTACCAGATCAAATCCACGCTCTGGAACCAAGCGCGACTCCAGCCCCTCGAGTGTTCCCAACACTAGTACCTTTGAATCTGGTTCAGTTTCTCGAATTCTTTCAGCTAGCGCGAGAAGTGGGTTGACGTGCCCTCCGGTACCACCACCGGCCAATAGGTAATTTGTCATCGCCTCACTAGGCCCTTCGACGACTTCCTGCTGATCTTCGCGCTATTCTCTCGGTCAATTCCAAGTACTAATCCGATGGCAATCAGCGAAGCAAGCATAGAAGTACCTCCTGCAGAGATGAGAGGTAGGTTCACCCCGAGCACTGGGAACATGGTTAGGACCACGGAAATGTTTATGAATGCTTGACTCATAATCCAGAAAGTCACACCGTAGACAACGAGTTTTTGGTAGGGATCCTGCGCCTTTGCTGCAATCTTGAACATAACGGAGCCCATGGCGACAAAAAGAGCGATGATTCCCAATGCCCCAATTAAGCCCCATTCCTCTCCCACGATAGCGAAAATGAAGTCGTTCTGTGCCTCAGGAATCCAGGACCACTTCATCTTCGATTTCCCAAGCCCAGTTCCAAAAAACCCACCTGAGGCAAAAGCCCACTCTCCGTGGGTGCTCTGCCAGTTGTATCCGTTCGGATCGGGAGCGTTCGGATTCAGCCAAGCCATAACACGCCCTAAACGAGAAGCCGAACTGACCATTAGAAGAGGGACTGCAATAACCGCCGCGACGATTACTCCGACAACATACTTCCAGGGTAGACCAGCCATGTAAAACATCCCAAAAAGAATCAACGCCATGACAATCACGGTTCCAACGTCTTTACCGAACCCGGCCACAAGGATTGCTAACAGAGAGAAAACCAATGCCGGCGGCATCCAAAAACGGTAGTCATCCCTTTCAAAAGGCTTGGGGTGCATAATCAACTTTGCAACGTAAACAATCATGGCAATCTTCAAGAGCTCTGATGGTTGTAAAGAGAATCCAACATCCAGCCAGTTTCGGTTTCCGTTGATTTCTACTCCAAGTGGGGTAAAGAGAACAAGCCCCTCGAGAAAGAGACCCACCCCCATACCAAATAGTGCAAGTCGGCCGACAGTATCGGGCTTCAGGAACGCGAATACGAGAAGTAAAAAGGCGCCAATGGCGACTGCTGCAAGTTGCGACCAAAGCTCTCCGAAAGGGTTGAGCTGATTTGCGGCCGAATCGACGTATGACGAAGATAAAACCATTGTGGCGCCGAACACGACCATAAAGGTAACGATAAAAACTAGAATCTTAAATTCCCTGGACTGTCCGACAAACACCGTTCGAACCATATGCGACAGGCCGACAAGACCTTGATTCAGTAAGTTTCGAGGACTAAAT
>JBIKJD010000087.1:0-4623 GCA_044361205.1 Rhodoluna sp. | reverse complement strand
GCGGTTCAGATTGACCATGTGGTTGCTCTAAGTAACGCCTGGAAGACCGGCGCTCAGAAAATATCGGAAACTTCTCGATATCAGATAGCAAATGATCCGCTTAACCTTTTGGCAGTAGATGGGCCAACGAATGCTGCTAAGAGTGATAAAGATGCCTCAATGTTTCTTCCTAGGTTGGCCTATCAGTGCAAGTATGTTGCTCGCCAGTTGTCTGTGAAGCGTAAATACAATCTCTGGGTAACCACCGCGGAAAAGACCAAAATGGTTCGAGTTCTAAGTAGCTGCCCAAAGCAGACTCTTCCCTAGAAACTGGGTCTGGCGCACTGTACATCTGGAAACTAGACTTAAGTTTTGACTAAGCACATGTTTTCGGAGGTGAAATGGGCCGTCATACAGCAGCTCGTCGTAGCCTTTTTTCTCCTGCGAAAGACCGAGTCAGGGCTATTGCAACCCGTCTAGGCTTTGCAGAGAGCGTTGACCCTAAAACAATTCGCCGAACCTGGGGTTTCACGCTAACGGCAGCTCTTTCCCTAGTCACTGCAATTGACCCATATTTCGGTTCCATTTCGGCTAACGCCTCGCAGCTGGAATACGTTGACTATTTTGAAGTCGCCGAAAAGGCTGAGCCGGTTAAGGTCTCACTCGCGAGAGGCGGTTATGAGGTCCTTTCGGGCGCGGATGCCGTGAAGGTTTTTGTGGAGTTGGCGGTGGTGCCTAGCGCAGACACGGTTCAAGCCATTGCCTACGGGAAAATGGCTAAATTCGGCTGGGGAATGGAGCAGTATTCCTGCCTGGTCAAACTATGGAACCGAGAATCTAACTGGCGCGTCAATGCCTATAACAAGTCTTCCGGCGCATATGGAATTCCACAGTCGCTGCCAGGCAACAAAATGGCCACTGCAGGCGCGGACTGGCTGACTAATCCTGAAACTCAGATCAACTGGGGTCTGGGCTACATCGAAAGCCGCTACGGCACACCTTGTGCAGCGCTGGCGCACTCAGACCGCGTTAACTGGTACTAATGCCTCGCTCGAACCGACCCAAGCGCTCCAAGGGGGCTAACGATCACGAAGAGCTTGACATGGATCGTGTTCGTTCGGGGGTAAAGCGCACCGAAGTAAAGCGTGGAGTTCCCTACACGGTGCAAACTTCGACTGGGCGAAATGCCGAAAGTGACAAATCATGGATCTGCCCTCATTGCAATCTGGAGATAACCGTCGGCGTAAGCCACATAGTTGCCTGGGACGAGGTTCGAGGCGTCGATACTAGGCGCCATTTTCACACAACCTGCTGGGCCAAGTTTCAAGGAACTCTTCTTTGAGTCAAGTTTTAGAAATTCGTTCGGGAATCGAACTGCCAAGCGTTCGGGAGGAAATCACTCTACTTACTTCTGATGGTTTAGTTCTCGTTGGCGAACTTGCGCTACCAGTAGGAAAAACCCCGGTCGCCACCCTAATAACTCTTCACCCGCTGCCAACCCATGGCGGTTTCATGGACTCACACATTTATCGGAAAGCCGCCAATCGGCTACCGGAATTAGCGGACATTGCCGTGCTCAGATTCAACACTCGCGGAACTACATCGCCACGGGGAACCAGCGAAGGTAAGTTCGGTGAAGGTATTGCCGAGGAGGCTGACCTTGTTGCAGCGGTCAAGTTCGCGCAAAGCCGAGGGCTAGAAAACCTGTGGTTGGTCGGATGGAGTTTTGGAACTGAACTTGCTCTGAAATACGGCTTCAACCAGCCAGTCGCCGGCGCAATTCTTTTGGCTCCACCGCTTCATCGCACTTCCGCGGGCGAAGTAGCTCGATGGAACCAAAATGGGAAGCGGGTGGTTGCTCTGATTCCCGAATTCGATGACTACCTAAAACCTGAAGAAGCTCTTGAAAGATTTGCATCAATCTCACAACTCGAGTTTGTTGCTGTTGAGGATGGAAAACACCTCTGGGTCGGGGAGACCCAGACCAAACGGGTTCTTAACGAGATAGTTAGGGCTGTAAATCCGAACGCTTATCCACTTCCAGAAACGGTGCTTCTCTAGCGAGTGTTTTGCGCTGGCATCCAAACTTTTCGAAGCACCAAGATAATTGATGCAGCGACCGGGATTGCCACCAGTGCACCCATGATTCCAAATAGTGTGCCACCTGCCAAAGCGGCAACCACAACCACACCGCCTGGCACTGAGACGGCCTTATTCATTATTCGCGGGCTGATTACGTAAGCCTCGATCTGCATGTAAACCAGATAGTAAATGCCAACAAACATGGCCGTTGAAGGGCTTACGGTAAGAGCTACCAGAGTGACTATGGCAGCCCCGGAAACTGCTCCAACCAGTGGAATTAGTGCTAGCAGGAACGTTACGAAGGCCAATACCACTGAGAACGGGACCCCGAAAATGGTCATGACTATGAACCCCAGGGTTGCATTGATTAGGGCAACGGTTGCTTGACCGCTCACGTAGCGACCAACCGAGGCCGCTACCTCTTCGGCAAGTGAAGTAAAAGTTTCTCGGTTCGAAGCGGCAACCAACGAATAAACAAAGCGCTTGAACTTAGAAAGTGAAGCCATGAAGTAGAGACTCAAGGTCAGGATGACGATGAAGCCAACCAAACCATTGACAAGGCCGAGCCCAACCTGAACAACCCCACCAATCATCACCGGCCAATTCGAAGCGTCAGCAAGGAACGTTGCTAAGCCGCTGATGGCTGACGACACCGCGCCGTCGAACTGTTCGTCCAGGTTCTTAACCAAGTCAAGTTGATTTAGGTTAGCAACCAGTGCCGGAGCGTTGGTTAAGAGTGCGCCGGTTTCTTCTATGGCGCTAGGTACCACAGCGATGATCAGGGCGGCGGCAATCGAAAGAATCGAAAGCATGACTGTTGTGATGGCTAGGGCGCGGTTGAATCCTTTGGCCTCGAGAAACCGAACCACCGGGTCCAGGCCCAAAGCAATAAATATTGCGGCCGCCATGTAGGTCAAAACAGTGGCAAGCGAAACCAGAGACTGGCCAACCAGTATTGCCGTTAGAACGCCAAGACCACCGAGGAAACCAACTTGAAAAGAATTGTGAATGTGTAATTTTCGTTCTGTAGCTGCTGGCGATTTTTTCGAAACTGGCATGGTTACTCCGCGATTGATTTTTCAGCAGCCTCAACGACTGTTCTTAGGTTTTTGAGGTAAATCGCAACGGCATCCCGCTCATCGTTGAGTTTACCGATGGCAGCTTTTAGCCTGCGAACTTCGTTTCTGGCTTTGTTCTCGGCCTCGGCGACGATGGCCCTCGCCTCGGTTTGAGCTGCAACCAAAATTTCTTCGGCCTTTTCTCTAGCTTCGTCTTTAGTTCGCTTATTTACTGATTTGGCTGCGGCTTCAAGCGTTTCGGCCTCGAGCCTGGCTGCATTTGCCCGAACCTGAGCTGTTGTTAGTGAACTCTGAGCGTCATCCAGGTACTTCTGCGTTGCCGCAACCGCCTCTTGATGCTTTTTCAGATACTCGGCTTCGGCTTCGGCTCGGCGCCCTGACAGTTCAAGATCTAGGTCTATGCGGAACTGTTCGGAAACCAACTCACCAGCTGCCGCAACGTTCGCTTCTTTGTTTAGTTTGCGGAATTCAATTAAACGTTGTTCGCTCAGTTTTCGAGCAACATCGGCTTTCATGGCTTCCGTTTCTCGCTTGGTGGTGGACCTAAGTTTCGCGGCTTCGGTGGCTATGTTTCCGCGAATGGCACCGGCTTCTCGGGTTGCCTCATTGATCAGGTCTGATGCCTTCTCAGCAGCGTCACGGAGGATCTCATCGTATTCTGCCTTGGCTGTGCTCTGGAGTCGCTCTGATCGCCTCTGAGCTTCGGAAACCAGCGAATCGTAATATTCCTTGGCCTCGGCTCTTAGGTTGACCAACTCTTCCTCCAGGTCACCTAGAACTCGCGATCTCTGGGCTTCGGCATCGGCGACGATACGCAGTGACTGTTCCTCTGCCGTGCTAAGAATCAAGGCCGCGCGAGTACCAACGGAGGCGTAGTTTGGTGAACCAACCTCGGATAGCTGTGCCTGAAGGTTTTCTAAGAGTTCGCTCTTTTCACGCAATTCGCTCACAAGCTGAGCGTTGATGCCATTTACCTGGAGAAGTTCTTTGCGCAGAATCCGAATTGCTTCGTCGACAGCATCGCGGTCGTACCCGCGAATCGCTGTGGCAAACTCGGTTTCATCGCCGCTCAAGAAACACTCCTATGGGTTTTGCGTAGAATGGTCTAAACCACAAGTTTACTCCGATTGGATAGTGATGCGCCTTCTCATCTCGGTCGTGCTCTACATCACCGCACTGGGTCTAACCCTGCTGGGGATTGCTCAGCAAACCGTTTGGGCACCCGATGATTCCAAGCCGGTGACCATAACCTTGGAGAATCCAAACCCGCTACTTGTGATCTCACAGGAAGTTCTTCAGAAAAAAGTTGGACAGCCCGTGGTTACGGTTTCTGGGCCAGGCAAAGTGTATGTCGCCACGGGTCGTCAGAGTGACATTGAGGCTTGGGTTGGCGGCTCCAGCAGCACGAGCATCACTCTTGATGCAACCGGAAAAAAGCTGACTTCAAACTCCGTTGACGGCTCAGAAGCGTCTGCAAATCCAA
>JBIKJD010000016.1:0-16882 GCA_044361205.1 Rhodoluna sp. | reverse complement strand
CGACAGGAAAAGATGCCAACACGGTTTTCATTCAGCAGCTCACCGGTTCCAGGTCTTTCAGTTCCTGCCTGGCGAAGCACGTGAAACTCCACCGGAGTAAGTTCTGCGGCCCATTCGTCATCGCTTTTGGAAACCTTGTAGTTCATTGCGCACCTCGCTCGTTTGCTATCACTCGTTTAGACTAAACACTACATATGTCAGAAAACTTCCCTAAAGATGAATTCGATGACGTGGCGGCAGCCACGGGTCGTCGTCGAGCCAAGCCTTCTGGTCGTGGCGGATTTATGGAGTTCGTAACCTATTTCAGCTTGGCTGCAGTTCTGTCTGGCGGAGGTCTTTTCGGCTATCAAACATTTTTTGGAGGGGGAACAAAGCTTGACCTGTCTGGTTTCAATGAACCAGCCGCCAAGCCAAGTGTTGATCCTCTGCGTATCAATGAAACCAAAGTTTATGATGCCATTGGCCAGGACGGCCTGGCCAGTTCGGTAGCTCACAAGCTCCTGGATAAGGGCTGGAATGTGGTTACTGCGGCAGACATGCCGGATGGTGCCAAGTTTGACAAGACGGTCATTTACATAAATTCTGATCAACTAAACGACGCCGCAAAGGCTCTGGTTGGAGATCTTGGAAACTACACAATTGAGGTTTCTAACCAGTACATCGATCCAATTACCGTGGTTTTGGGTGCCGATTACAAGTAATTTCTTCTAATTATTGTTTGTAACACTTTCATCAAGGTTGAAAATTCAATTAGTCGTTGTGGCTTAAGTAGCGTAGTTTCATTAATAGGTCGTAACAAAGTCCGTTAGCTTCAAGCCTCGGGTCGATCTAGGATCGGGATCCTTCCGACCTTGGCACAAGCAATACAGGAGATACAAATGGCACAAGGAACCGTAAAGTGGTTCAACTCTGAGAAGGGCTTCGGCTTTATTACTCAGGACGGCGGAGCGGACGTTTTCGTTCACTTTTCAGCAATTGGTGGCGATGGCTACAAGGAGCTAAAAGAGAACCAGCGCGTTGAGTTCGACGTAACCGACGGACCAAAGGGTCCTCAGGCTGCTTCGGTAGTAATTATCTAACGACCAGCTTTAGAAATTCGGCATCACCCTTCTTGGGTGGTGCCGTTTTCCTTTCTTGCACTCTCGCCCTAAGAGTGCTAAAACTGAATTAGCACTCAAATAGGTCGAGTGCTAATTTGACTGAATTTCGGGAGAACCCAAATGCCAAAAATTATTGCCTTTAATGAAGAAGCACGACGCGGACTTGAACGCGGACTAAACATCCTCGCCGACACCGTCAAAGTGACTCTAGGTCCACGCGGACGTAACGTCGTACTAGAGAAGAAGTGGGGTGCCCCAACCATCACCAACGATGGTGTTTCGATTGCCAAGGAAATCGAATTGGAGGACCCATTCGAGCGTATCGGCGCGGAACTTGTAAAAGAAGTTGCCAAGAAGACCGATGACGTAGCCGGAGATGGAACCACGACCGCCACTGTTTTGGCACAGGCTTTGGTTCGCGAAGGCCTGCGAAACGTTGCAGCTGGAGCAGATCCAATCAGCCTCAAGCGCGGAATCGAGAAGGCCACTGCGGCCGTCATCGAGCAGCTTCTAATCCAAGCTAAGGCCGTCGAGAGCAAAGAAGAGATCGCTGCCACCGCATCGATTTCGGCCGGTGATAGCCAGATCGGTGAACTAATCGCAGAAGCCATCGACAAGGTTGGCCGTGAAGGCGTTGTAACCGTTGAAGAGTCGAACACTTTCGGCATTGAACTTCAGCTAACCGAAGGTATGCGCTTCGACAAGGGATACATCTCGGGTTACTTTGTGACCGACCCAGACCGCCAGGAAACCATTCTGGAAGATGCCTATGTGCTGATTGTGAACAGCAAGGTTTCCAACATGAAGGAACTTCTGCCAATCGTGGAAAAAGTTATCCAGACTGGCAAGCCACTACTTCTTATTGCCGAAGATGTTGAAGGCGAAGCTCTCACGACTTTGGTTTTGAACAAGATCCGCGGAATCTTCAAGTCGGCTGCTGTTAAGGCGCCTGGCTTTGGAGACCGCCGCAAGGCAATGCTTCAGGACATCGCAATCCTTACCGGTGGCCAGGTCATCTCGCAGGAGATTGGCCTCAGCCTTGAGACTGCAACCCTTGACCTACTTGGTCGTGCCCGCAAGGTAGTTATCACCAAGGATGAGACCACCATTGTTGAGGGTGTTGGCGAGAAGGCTGCGATCCAGGGCCGTGTTGACCAGATTCGTCGTGAGATGGAAGCAAGCGACAGCGACTACGACCGTGAGAAGTTGCAGGAACGTCTGGCCAAACTAGCCGGTGGTGTTGCTGTGATTCGTGCCGGAGCTGCTACCGAAGTCGAACTGAAGGAGCGCAAGCACCGCATCGAAGATGCAGTTCGCAACGCGAAAGCTGCGGTCGAGGAAGGCATTGTTGCCGGTGGTGGTGTTGCATTGCTTCAGGCCGGCAAGGTTGCTTTTGAGAACCTAAAGCTCACTGGCGACGAAGCAACTGGAGCAAACATCGTTCGCGTGGCAATTTCAGCTCCGCTAAAGCAGATTGCAATCAACGCAGGTCTAGAGCCTGGTGTGGTTGCTGAGAAGGTTGCTAACCTTCCTGCTGGACAGGGCTTGAACGCTGCTACCGGAGAGTATGTAGACATGATGAAGGCCGGAATCAATGACCCAGTGAAGGTAACTCGCTCGGCACTCTTGAACGCTTCGTCAATCGCCGGACTATTCCTAACCACTGAGGCTGTTGTAGCCGACAAGCCAGAGCCTGCTGCACCTGCGGCAGCGCCAGCTGGTGGCATGGACTTCTAAAGCAAAGTAAGTAAGCGGCGAACCGAATCAACGGTTCGTCGCTTTACTTTAACCCTGAAAGAGCCTCAGGTTTGCCTGCTCAATTTCTTGATACTGATTGGCGGCCATGGCCAGTGCTCGGCCGATTTCACCAAGTTGTTGGTCAACGCCACTGGCGGTTACGCGCCAGCGTTTGACGAGCTCCTGAAAGCTTGTGGCCGCTGCGCCCTGCCAAGAACCATCAAGAGCCTGCAATTGTGAGTGAAGTAGGTCAACCTCTGACTGAAGTTTGGAGATTGTGCCTTGTATGGTGTTGTTCGCTGCGAGAACCTGCTCGCTATCTACTCTGAAAATTGTCATGTGAACAATATTTTTACCTCGGCACTACGGAGTGCGAGGTTTTTTAAAATCTGTGGAAAACCTAAGGGAGTTCAATTTTCATGGTCGTTCCGCCACCTTCTGTTTCTAATGCCACAATGCTCGCCTGGTGGCGATCCAAGATGGTTTTAACAATTGCGAGGCCCAGACCAGAACCGCCAGTTTCTCTATTCCTAGAGTTGTCAGCACGGAAGAAGCGCTCGAAAACTTTTTGGCGCAGTTGCTTAGGAATTCCTTCACCATGATCACGAACCTCAATGACGGTCTTTCCTCCAACGTCGCCGAGCATTAGTTGAACAGGTTCATGCTCTGGGCTGAAGCGGGTAGCGTTTGCCAACAGATTGGTTAGGACCTGGCGGAAAGACATGGCATCAACCTTGGCAGTCACCTGATCCGTTTCACCTAGTTTCTTTCCAGAGAGATCAGTGACAGAAATCTTGCGTTTATGTTCAGCTACTGAGGCATCTTTGGCAGCATCCATGGCAATGGGGATCAGGTTTGTCTCGACGAGAGTCAACCCGGTAGCTTCATCGAGTCTTGCTAGCGTCAGCAGATTGTCGACCAGACCGCCCATTCGAATAGCCTCGGCTTCGATGCGGTTCATGGCGTCGTCCAAGTTTTCTTTGTTTCCTAAGGCTCCCATTCGATAGAGCTCTGCGTAACCTCGGACCGATGCCAATGGGGTGCGCAGTTCATGTGACGCATCAGAAACAAATCGTTTCATTTGATCAAGTGCTTTTCCACGCGAATCCATGGCGTTTTGAATGCTCGCCAACATGGTGTTTAGTGCCTTGTTGATTCGACCTACCTCGGTGGTTTTCGAATGTTCCACCAACCTCTTGCTAAAGTCTCCCGCGGCCACGGCGGCAGCGGTTCGCTCAACTTCTTTGAGAGGCCTAAGGGCAGACGAAATTGTCAGCCAGATGGCGAGGGCACTCAGGACGAGTAGCAAAGCACCGAAGCCGGCCCCGATGTTTCGATATTGAGAAATCAGAGCGTTATTGTTTCCGACCGGTAGTGCAACCACGAGGGATCCGTTTGAACCGAGCAAAGGCACGGCAATCAATCTCCACCCGGCACCTTCGTTGGGTCCGGTCACCGGCATGCCCTGATCGTCTATTTCGAACGGTATTCCTTCGGTGGCCTCGACAGCTCTAAGATTCAGGCTGCTCACGTTCGGCATAGCCAAATTGGGGTTCGTCGAAGACTCGATTCCCAGCAGAAAATTTCCCGAAGCGTCAAGATAAGCGATGTAGTAATCGCTGGGAAGCGCGGGAAGAGTAAGTTGCCGAGTCGCAATTCGCTCACGGATTAGGGCCGGGTTTTCAACTCTGAGGGTTTCAGATGTTTTGAGCAGAACGTTGTCGGTGCTGGCTTGAAGGTAGGTCCTCAGCAGAGCGATTGTTCCAACGCTGGAAATCATTAGCAGAACGCCGATTAGGGCCACCGAAAGCGCGGTCAGTTTGGTGCGCAGGGAAACCCTGCTCCAACCCAACGCGAGCTTTGAATTCATTTTCTTAGTTCTTTTTGGTGGACTTAAACATGTAGCCGTGGCCGCGTTTTGTTAGAACGACAGGCTCCGAAGTTAGTGGGTCGAGTTTCTTGCGGAGGTACGAAACATAGGATTCAACGATACCCATTTCTCCATTGAAGTCGTACTCCCAAACGTGGTCGAGAATTTGGGCTTTAGAAAGGACTCGGTTGGCATTCTCCATTAGGTAGCGAAGAAGTTTGTACTCTGTGGGGGAGAGCTCAATCTGCTGCTCGTTCACGAACACGTCGTGGGCGTCTTCATCGATGCGAACTTCACCTACTTCAATCACGCTCTTTTCATCGGTCGACTTTTTGGTTCGGCGGAGAATTGCGTTGATTCGGGCGATGATTTCGTCCAAGCTGAACGGCTTGGTCATGTAGTCGTCGCCACCCACGGTCAGCCCGGTGATTTTGTCTTCCACTTCATCGCGAGCGGTCAAGAAGAGCACCGGCGCCAGGATGTTCATTGATCGAAGTTTTTTAG
Source organism: Rhodoluna sp. (assembly GCA_044361205.1). Taxonomy (GTDB): domain Bacteria; phylum Actinomycetota; class Actinomycetes; order Actinomycetales; family Microbacteriaceae; genus Rhodoluna. The sequence continues at coordinate 11,671 of JBIKJD010000016.1, read as the reverse complement.
TGACCGAGAATCCACTCATGTCTGGGAGCATGACATCGAGCAAAATCAGATCAGGATTTCCCTTCTCGGCAGCTGCCACAGCGTCATTTCCGTTACCAACTGCGAGCACAGAGAATCCTGCGAAGCGAAGACCGCTGGCGAGGAGGTCGCGGATGTTTGGTTCATCGTCTACGACGAGAATTTTGATTGGTTCCATAACTGTGAGTTTCCTCTGCCTACCTGTGAGAAACCTGAAAGTTACTTGAGTGTCGGGTGAATGCTAGATTGCGTGAGCATCGAGTATTTCGTAGGAGTAACCCTGTTCCGCCAGAAAGCGCTGTCGATTCTGTGCAAAATCCTGGTCAACAGTATCTCGGGAAATAATCGTGTAGAAGTTGGCGGCCCTGCCGTCGGCTTTGGGTCTCAAGAGGCGCCCCAAACGTTGGGCTTCTTCTTGTCTCGATCCGAAAGATCCCGAAATCTGAATCGCCACCGACGCCTCCGGCAGGTCGATGGAGAAGTTAGCAACCTTAGAGACGACCAGGGTAGTTTCTGTGCCATCGCGGAAGGCTTGAAAGAGGCGCTCCCGCTCTTCAACCGGGGTTTGCCCGGTAATCAGAGGTGCTCCTAGACCTGAGGCAACTTCATCGAGCTGATCAAGGTATTGACCGATAACCAAAGTGGGCTCCTCGAGGTGCTTGGCGAGTAGCTTCTTGATGACCTCGATTTTCACACTTGCAGTAGCGGCCAATCGATAGCGTTCGTCCTGGTTTGATACGGCGTAATCCATGCGGACGTCCGGTGGTAAATCCACGCGAACCTCAAAACACGCAGCCGGGGCGATATACCCTTGCGCTTCGATGTCCTTCCAAGGTGCGTCAAAACGCTTTGGCCCAATCAGAGAAAAGACCTCGCCCTCTTTCCCGTCCTCGCGAACCAAAGTTGCAGTGAGACCGAGGCGACGACGTGCTTGGAGATCTGCGGTCATTTTGAAAATGGGTGCTGGAAGCAGGTGCACTTCGTCATAAATGATTAGTCCCCAGTCGTTTGCGTTTAGAAGTGCCAGATGAGCGAATTCGCCCTTCGATTTGGTGGTGAGGATTTGGTAGGTGGCAATGGTGATTGGCTTCACTTCTTTGATTGAGCCGGAGTATTCTCCGATCTCCTCTTCTGTCAATGAGGTGCGCTTGAGAAGTTCGGTTTTCCACTGGCGTGCGGAAACAGTGTTGGTAACCAAAATCAGGGTGTTGGTTTTCGCCACGCTCATGGCACCGGCGCCCACGATAGTCTTTCCGGCACCGCAGGGAAGGACTACCACCCCCGAGCCACCCTCCCAGAATTTCTCGACGGCACTCGACTGATAGTTACGAATGTTCCAGCCCGTCTCATCCAGTGCGATTTCGTGCGGGGTTCCAGGTGCGTAGCCAGCGAAATCCTCAGCAGGCCAACCCAATTTCAGTAATTCCTGCTTGACCTGTCCGCGCGCCCAAGCGGCGATTTCAAAAGATTCGTTTCCAATCGGTCCAACGAGCAGGGCAGCTATTTTCGGTTGCTTTGACGCCTCCAGCAGCACAGCACGGTCTTTCGAGAACAGTAGGAGAGTTCCGTCTGCGGCTCTTTGAATCGACAGTCGACCATAACGCGACATGGTGTCGATGATGTCGCTCCGAACCGAAGTGGGGATGGCAAACTTCGCGTAGCGGTCAAGAACCTCTAGGACGTATTCGGAATCGTGTCCGGCGGCCCTCGCATTCCAAAGCCCTAGTTTCGTGATCCGATAGGTGTGAATGTGTTCCGGTGCGCGCTCTAACTCTGCAAAAACTGCAAGCTCATGGCGAGCATCAGCCGCTTGGGGGTGATCGACCTCGAGCAGGGCAGTTTTATCGCTCTGAACGATTAGCGGTCCTAAAGTCATCCTTCTAGCCTAGGCGAGAGAGATGGCAGTGATTGTGGAAAGTGGAAGAGTGCGCTCAATCTGCGCTTTGCGGTCTAGGCCCCTGAGTCGTCCGTTGGCGATACCGCTGGGCATCAGATCAAATGTTGATTCAGTCCCGTTTGGCAGGGTGGCGGTAATCATTAGGCGAGCCTTGTTTCGAATCGCCAACTGGACCTGTCTGGTAATCGCCTCATCGTTACCCCCGGACGACATCGCCTGGTCGGCCTTGCGAATTCTCTCAAGGTCGGCGTCGAAAGTTGAAACCTTCCCCGTTTGATTTACGGTGTCGGCCGTTGAAATGGGATTAATCACCACCCCGCAGCTTGACTTCCTGATGGCTAGGTAACCGCATTCGCGCAGGCCAAAATAAACCACGGACGGTTCAAACCGGCAGGCTATCGAACCAGAACTAGGTCTGGTGAGTGAGAATGCCCGCAACCTGGGGTCGTTTCCGATTTCGGTCAGCAAGAGTTCGTCTGGCGAAGAGACGAGGCTGCGATCCGAGCTGTCAGTTATTTCTGTGATGATCAAGCGGCCGAATCGCGTCACCACTTCGTTCAACAAATAGTCAACCGGTTGCGGAAGTTTCGCGCCAGAACAGGTCTCGAGAAAACTTCTAATCTGTTCGATGGAAAGCCCGGTTTCGAGTCCGTGGCAAATGCTCAGCGCACTCAATCGATAGGTTGAGGCAAGCCCAATCGATTCTGTGTTGGCAAACAAGCGCAGAGTTGCTTCTAGGTTGGTTGGCAGTGGACCCGGAGAAATTACGCTCAAGTCAGCCTGGAGAATAATGCGTTCCTGAACCTTTGGAAGGTGTTTTTCGATAACCGAAGCCAATGATTTGTGATTCTGAATAGCTAAACCAAACCAGTCAGTGGCTTTCGAATCAAAAGCGAGACCAAAACTCTCGGCGCTTTCCAAAATTTGGCCGATGTGGGAGGTTGGAGTGTTAACCGCCAATGGGTAGTTCGAAGCCAGCCAATTCTGAAGCGATGCACCCGCTTTGATTTCAGAGATACTCGAAGCAAGTTCGCGACCCAAAAGTTCTCTGAAATTACCGAAAAGCCTTTGAATTCTGGAAAGCTGGTTACTCTCTAGCCAAGAACTTGCCTCCGGGGTTAGCCGATGCCGTCCGTCTTGAAGGGTAGTTAGACCAAGTCGACTCGCCAGTAAAAACATCCGTTTCGCATAATCGTTCGGTTTAGCCAAGGCGCCTGCCAGCCGCTTGACGTCTGGAAGACCCACGCCACCTTTGCCCACTTCTCGAATCAGGTGCTTCTCAACATCAAAAACAATCTCGGTTAGTGCTTGGATCGTTTCGAAAGCAACCAGGCCTGCATCCCGATTGATGGCTGAAACATCGGTGGCAATCTCCTCCTCGCTCACTATGAACAACGGTCTGGTAAATGCCCGATGTTGGTTTAGTTGTTCAAGGAGACTGGAGAAAACCCTAATGCCGTCGTCGGTTTGATAAACGAGCTGAAGCTCGAGCAATGAAGCAACGGCAGCTTTAGGCACCGACTGCCCGGCAGCAATCTTCGATACGTTCTCTAGTTGCTTTTTACTCAGGGAGCCAATTTGGGAGGCGTAACTTTTTGGGCTATTGAGTGTCTCAGCTAGAGCGTAAAAATCCTCAACTGAGGCCAGAGTGACTAAGCGAGCAGTGACCAATCGCCGCAAGGCGTCGTCGGTTAGACCACGAAGTGCTTCGACGAGGTGCCTCAGCTCGCTCATGCTTATTCGCCGGCTTTGCCTCTAGAGCGAATTTGAAGCGCTACCACCAAAATGATCAGTAGAGCCGCGGCAGGAAGTGCAACCCAAGGAAACACAACAAGGAAGTTAACTACCCGGACAGTTGGGAAAAACACTGTGATGACCATAATGGCGATGATTGAAAGAATCGATAGTCCAATGAGTGAAGCGACCATATAGGCGAGGACATTTTGGAATCGACCAGAAGTGTTTGAAGTGTTTGCCATCCTTTTAGGATACCTGTCTCTAACACTCGGTAAAATGGAGTTTCGAACACATGGAGGTTTTGACATGCCAACCGGCAAAGTGAAGTTTTTTGATGACGCCAAGGGATTCGGATTTATTGCATCCGACGAAGGCGCCGAGGTTTATGTTCACGCGTCCGCCCTTCCCGATGGAATGACCTCGGTGAAGCCAGGTTCTCGCGTCGAATACAGCGTGGTTGATTCCAAGCGTGGCGCCCAAGCGATGAGCGTTCGGGTGCTCGAGGCGCCAGTGTCGCTTGTGCAGGCAAACCGTCGCAATGCAGACGATTTAGCGGCTGTAGTTCAAGATTTGATTCGCCTACTCGACGGCCTTGGCCCTTCATTCAAAAATGGACGACGACCAGAGCCAGAGAAAGCTCGACGCATTGCAGCTATTTTGCGTCGCGTTGCCGATGACCTAGATGAGTAATCTCAAAGACCTAAGCGAATTCGCTGGCGAAGCCGCTCGATTAACGGGTGGGCGCCGAGCAGTTGGAAGTTACATTCGTACCGACGAAGAAGAGCCTGGCCTTCGAAGCTACATTTTTGAGAGCACCTTGCGGGGTTACGTTGGCTGGTATTGGTCGGTAACTATCTATCAGCCAGAGGGTGAAGAGCCAACTATCTCAGAGGTTGTCATGATGCCCGGCGAGGCCGCTTTGGTGGCCCCGAAATGGGTGCCATGGTCGGAACGCCTGGCTGACTACAAAGCCCTACAGATTGAACTCGAAGCGCAAGCTGCCGCATTGGCAGCAGAAGAAGCGGCTCTCGCAGCAGACTCTGAATCTGATGACGAAGACGAAGACGAAGATGACGACGACGTTGACCTTGAGTTGGTAGATGTGCCCGACGAAGAGACGATCGAGCACGCGGAGCAGGAACTACTTGCGACGACCGAATTTGATGTAGAAGGCGATTCCGAGGATGAGCCCAACGACACAGGTAAAAAGCCACCAAGGTTTTTCAGCTGGAAGAGTCGCCGGAAAAATAAGAAAAACGGCTAACGTCAATCCCCAGAAGATGATTCCGGTGATGGCCAAAATGCCAGGGTTGCTCTTGATAGGTTCTGGATCGGGCCTTCGATCCTCATCCTTCACGAAAAGTTTCATTAGGCTAGGCGCTCGATAACGTAGTCGATGGCTCCGAGCAGCTTACTCACATCGGAAGCGTCGGTGGCGGTAAAGGTGGCAATACGAAGTTGGTTTCTGCCCAACTTGCGATAAGGCTCAACATCAACCAAGCCATTGGCGCGCAGCACCTTTGAAATATCACTTGCGTCAATTCCTTCGAAGTCGATGGTTGCAACAACCTGAGAGCGGTGTTCAGGGTTGGTAACGAAAGGGGTTGCAAATTGATTAGTTGCAGCCCAATCGTAAATTAGGTTGCTTGCCTCGCGAGTTCTGGAGTCTGCCCAAGCGAGTCCGCCGTTTTGATTCATCCAGTCGATTTGTTCGGCCAGGAGAAAAGTCGTCGCTATCGCGGGAGTATTCAAAGTCTGGTTTAGGCGCGAATTGTCAATTGCGGTTTTCAAACTGAGAAACTCCGGTATGTAGCGATCGCTTTCTGCGATTTTTTCAGCGCGTTCGATTGCTGCGGGCGACATTAGTGCGATCCACAAACCACCATCAGAGGCAAAGTTTTTCTGAGGTGCAAAGTAATAGACATCGGTTTCCAGAGGGTCAAAGTCAATTCCTCCTGCGGCCGAGGTGGCGTCCGTGAGGAAGAGGGCGCCCTCATCGACCGGGCCAATACGCTTGACCGGAGCGACAACTCCGGTGGAGGTTTCATTTTGCGGGTAGGCGTAAATGTCGACCCCGACTTCCGGTGCAAGATCTGATCTCGAGCCAGGTTTGCCCTCTACAACCGTCGGTTTGGTTAACCATGGAGCTGTGAGCGCCGATGCGAACTTGTTTCCAAATTCTCCATGAACCAGTGTTTGTGCCTTCTGTTCTGCCAGCGAAAAAGCAGCGACATCCCAAAACGCGGTCGAGCCACCATTACCAATGACTATCTCGTAGCCATCGGGATTGTGAAAGAGGTCCATCAAACCGACTTGGACCCGTTTGACCAAATTCTTTACGGGTGCTTGGCGGTGCGAAGTTCCCATCAACTTCACGCCTTCATCGACGAACGCACTGATCTGAGCTGGACGAATCTTCGAAGGGCCACAACCGAACCGTCCGTCATTTGGAAGCAGGTGGGCAGGAATGATGATTTCGCTCATGAGTCAATTATCCTTGACTGGAGTGAGTAGGTAAGGAGTTTCGTGTGCACGATCTAATCGACACAACTGAAATGTACCTGCGGACCGTCTTAGAACTTATCGAAGAAGGTCAGGTGCCCATGAGGGCTCGAATTTCCGAGCGCCTTGGCCACTCGGGCCCTACAGTGTCGCAAACAGTTGCTCGCATGGAGCGTGATGGGCTGATGTTAGTTCGCGACGACCGAATTCTGGAACTCACCGCAACCGGAAAAACTCAAGCTATCAGGGTGATGCGTAAGCACCGCCTAGCCGAGCGACTGCTGGCTGATGTGATTGGTTTGGAGTGGGAATTCGTTCACGAAGAAGCCTGTCGTTGGGAGCATGTGATCAGCGAACAGGTGGAGCGCAAGATACTCGATCTGATTGACGCCCCGGATCGATCACCCTACGGAAACCCGATACCAGGCCTTCATGAGCTGGGTCTAGTTGATAATCCTGAATTCCACGATGGAGTTGTCACTATTCTCACCCGACTGGATGAAACCGGAAGCGCTCGGGGTTTACGGCTTGCCAGAATCGGTGAACCAGCACAAATTGATCCGGAGTTCCTTGGTCAATTGAAGGCTCTCGGCATCGTTCCTGGCGCGAGCTTGGATGTTGAACATCGTGCGTCGAGACTACTTATCACCGCAACGGGAGCCGACGAAGGTGTCGAAGTTGATCACGATTTAGCCTTTCACTTTTATGTGAATGTCTAACTGTCAGCATTCTAAAAGGCGGCTGAAATCGCTTAAACAGCAAACCTGAGGTAAACTCAATAATCCGAAGACCGTTGAAAACGGAGGTTAGGTTTGGCCAAAAAGCCAAGCGGGCGCAGACGTGCAGACGTCAAGATAAACGCCCTAGAGCAATTTGAACTGCGCAGTCGCTCGTCGCTGCGCGAAAAAAATGCTGCCAAGACTGCCCGTGCCGAGGCTCGCGCTGTGAAAAGCGCTCAACGAGTGGCAAGAATGCTTGAAGTTGAGAACGCGGTTAAAGAAGGCAAAGCAGCTTCTTTCACCTCTCGAGTAGTCACCGGAATTAGCCGAGAAACTTTCCGAAAGAACGTCGTAAGCGCAACAACTTTCTCAATTTCTGCCGCACTATTTGCAACCTTTGCTTTACCGGCCAACGCCTTTAGTCCGGAAGTCACTGCTCTAGCTGGTTGGAGCTACAGCGACATCGAGGTTTCCCAAAACCGTGAAACCCAGGGCCTCACCGTTGGAAAATCAGAACCGCAGACTGTTGGTTCTCGAGGAGGGGCAAAGACCGTTGGAGCCTCATCTCTTAGAAACTCGATTATTGGAAATTACAGAGCGTGGACTGGTTTCTCTGCAGAGGACTATCTGAAGAACCCGGCATACGATTCAGTCGTTGGCGCCCAGGTTGTCAAGGTGGCTGCCAAGTATGTGGGTGTGCCATACGTGTTTGGTGGCTCCACTCCGGCAGGATTCGATTGTTCTGGCTACATCCGTTATGTCTATGCGCAGTTTGGAATCCCACTTGCGCACTCCGTTTCGGCTCAGGCTCGGCGAGGGAAACTCATAAGAGCCAAGGATGCACAGCCCGGTGATCTTGTTATTTGGAATGACATGGGGCACTCGGGTATTTATGCCGGTGGAGGAAACATCCTTCATGCACCGCAGCGCGGCGATTCGGTCAAGTTGGCGAAAATCTGGAGCGACGCCGTCCACTACGTGCGAATTTACAAATAAGAATTTTCCAAATTGTTACCGGATTCAAAGCGATTCTTCATCAAAGTGCAATAGCCTAAACTCAAGTTTGTTGAGAGAGGCACACATTGTTTAGATTTCAACCCGACATAGCCCCTCAATGCTGCTACGCCCAGTAACGCGTCACCATTCTTGGTGGCGCGTTTTTCGTTAGGAGGAAGCTTGAGAACTTTGGTTCTGAATGCCGGCTACGAGCCGTTAGGCGTGGTCTCGTTCAAACGAGCCCTAATTTTGGTATTGAACGACAAGGCAACCGTCTTAGCTGGGTCCTCAGACTTGGAAGTCCACAGCGCGCGAACCAGCCTGCCTCTTCCGTCCGTGATTCTTCTTTCCAGATATGTACGGGTTCCAACCTCAAGAAAGATTCCACTCACTCGCCGCGGTGTTCTTCGCCGCGACGGTTGGAAGTGCGCCTACTGCCAGAAAGCAGCAAACACTGTTGATCACGTGCAACCGAAGTCTCGAGGTGGTTCCGATACGTGGGAGAATTTGGTGGCGAGTTGCCTGTCGTGCAATAACACCAAAGGTAATCGAACGTTGGCGGAGTTGGGGTGGGTCTTGAACTTTACCCCGAGAATGCCTAGCGGAGCCCAGTGGATGCTTAGAGGGTTTGATCGAGTGGAACCTGAGTGGAGCAACTTCCTCGAATTTTCAAATGCGGCCTAGTGCCCCCGAGAAGAATCGAACTTCCGCACAAGGTTTAGGAAACCTCTGCTCTATCCACTGAGCTACGGGGGCTGGTGCTTCAACCAAATATACCCTTACCGCCATTAGCCTATGAGTGTGGAGCAGAACTCATTCGCATCGAGAATCAACTGGGATGGTTGGATTCGTGAAATTCGAGACATCGGCAAAACAAATCCGCTGACGAATTTCGAGGCCAACGAGCATGGTCAAATCGATCTTGAGCGTTCCCACCCCGGCGGGATTGCACAATTCACCGCTTCCGGTAGCGTGCTGCTGTCCAATTTGGTTCGCGAGCCACTTGCTTTTTCAAAGGCCATCTCAACTGCTCGAAGAATCAAAGACAAGTCGACTAGTCATCTGAAACTGTTCGGGATTCACACCACATATTTGGCTGGTGGTCTCGCAAATTTAGAGCAAGACGGCTTCGATCTAAATTTGCCAATTATTCTTTGGCCGTTAGAACTTGCGAGAAAAACCGATGACTTCGAACTGAATCGGGTTGGATCGGCCTTTGTAAACCCTGCTCTTAGCGCCGCACTTTTTCATACTTACGGGCTAAATCTTGATTCCAGAGAACTACTCAAACACCTAGAGAATTCTGCAGATCTTTTTCCGATTTCCGCAATGGACTATTTAGCAAGGCAACTTGAAGATGACACCAGGGTCGAATTCCGCAGAAATCTTGTCATTGGAAACTTTGCAATCGAGCCTTCTATTTTGGAAGCGGACATCAAACCAGAGGGAAATAAACTGCTTCGTCAGTTGGCCGAGGTTTCCGAGTTTCAAGCTCAGGAGCCAAGCCCTCTTGAAGAACCTAGATTGGTTGCTGATGCCGACGTAACCCAGAAGAGAATTGTTGCGAGAGCAGTTCGTGGAGACAGCTTTGCCGTGGAAACCCTACCCGGAAGCGGTTACACACAAACGGTGGTAAATGTTTTGGCGGCCTTGGCGAGCGAACGCAAACGAGTTTTGGTGGTAACCCCGCGACGACAAACCTTGAACGAGATAAGCGAACGACTCTCTCATCAGAATCTTTCCGGACTTCTGGTGAGAAGCTTCAGCAGTTGGCTGGATGTAATTGGGGCCATCTCGAGATTTGAGAAGGCAACTGCAGTTGATCCTGTCGCTGCAGGTGTGCGCGCCGAGGCAGCCGCCAGGAAATTGGAAGACTATCTAGGGTCGCTGCGGGTGCCAGATGAAAACTTGGGGTTCTCCGTCCTAGAGGTGATGGAAGAACTCGCAAAATTAGCCTTGACGCCAAATGCACCAAGTTCAACAGCCAGAATTTCTCTCGAAACTCTTCTAGCCACACGGTCAAGACAGGACGCGTTAACTCTTTTAGAGGAATGTCAAGACCAGGGGCTTTTCAACAACGGCCCGGCCGACTCGCCTTGGTTTGGTGCTCAATTTGATTCTCCGGATCAAATTGAGCCAATAATAAATTTGGCGACCAGATTGCATGAGGTCGATTTCGCGGAATTGCAGAAAAGACTGGATGACCTGGTTGTTTCAGCAAACTTTAAGTCACCGAAGCATCTGGACGACTACGCAGAGTACTTGGCGTTATGGTCTGGCGTTGCGGCAAGTTTGGATCGCTTTGTTCCCGAGGTATTTGATCGAGATTTGTCGGAACTTATTGACGCAACTGGCCCTAGGAAGTTGGGTTCGAAGTTATCCGGGTCCACTCGGCGCAAGTTGAAAAAACTGGCCAAAGAGTTTGTCCGGAAGGGCAGTTCTGTATCGGACCTGCACGGCTCCCTGGTTGAGCTAAAAACACAACGCGATCGCTGGGCCTTGTTCTGCAATGATTCTTCAACCCCCACTTTGGTAGCAGGAGTTAGCGACACCAACGTTCTGTTCCGAAACTTCATTTCAAATCTTCAGACCGTGAAAGATCACGTTTCAAACGAATTATCTACTGGATTGAATGAAGCACTTTTCTCAGAGTTCTCAAAGACACTTGAGGGTTTAGCAACTAAAACTGAACCGTTGGAAAATCTAGAAATTCGAAATCGCTTGGTTCTCGAGTTAGAGAAAGCTGGCCTAAAGGACCTGCATCGTGACTTTGCGAATCTACACGTCAAGAAAGAAAACCTTGCAGCCCAATTCGAACAAGTTTGGTGGCAATCTGCGTTCGAAATAGTAGTCCAGGCAAAACCAACACTTTTGGCACAATCGGGGAGCGAACTGGATGCTCTGTTCGAGGACTACGCAAAAGCGGATCAGGAGCACATCCGAGCCGGAGTATTGGCGCTTAATCAGGTGCAAGCGGACAAATGGCAAAAACTAGTGCTGGAGGAACCGAGCGAGAGCGATCAACTCAAGCAGCAACTTAGATCACGCACTTCCTCAGTTCGTCCTCTGCTTAATTCGAGCCCTCGATTGGCGGGGGAATTACTCGCAATTCTGGGCATGTCACCATATGAGGTCGCTTCCAAACTGCCCTCAAATTACCAGTTTGATACGCTGCTGATTTTAGACGCGGCAGGCTCAACTGTGGGTGAAAACGTGTCGGCCCTCTTTCGAGCCGAACAGGTTCTTGCCTTTGGGGACAGTGCAATCGCTGCCCCGATTGGGTTTGAGCTAGAGGCAAGTGAGACTTCTATCGCCCTAGAGGCATCGGGCGAGTCGGCTTTCAATGCCGTGGCTAGGATCTTCGGGGTAGAGACGATGCGGAAGAGTTGGAGGCCGGCCGGACAAACTCTTGGCGAATTGGTCAACCGGGAGTTTTATCAGAATCGAATTCTCTACGAGGCCACTGCTTGGGATTACCTTGGAAAACTTAATTTCGACATTCAGGTAGTTCGGTCAAAGCAGGGTTCTTCAGCAGATCCACTGGCTGAGAGTCCGGATGCGGAAGTCCTGGAGGCTGTCAACGTTATTTTGCGTCATGTGATTCGAAATCCTGAGGACTCGCTCATGGTGGTTACGGCTTCCGACGTGCATGGTGAAAGAATTCGCGGCCAGCTTGCTTCTAAAGTTTTGGAAAACGCAGAGTTGAAACAGTTTTTCGATTCTCACGGAGATGTAAAATTTGAGACCACGACGCTAAACAAACTCACCCATCGCGTCACTGACCGGGTCATCTTTGCTCCTG
>JBIKJD010000086.1:0-4684 GCA_044361205.1 Rhodoluna sp. | reverse complement strand
GCGCGCTGGACACGGTAACCGGCAAACCGGCTTCCTGTGCGATGGCCAGCGCTCTGGTCACGCCACCGAGCGGCTGAGCCTTCAAAACTAGGACGTCGGCCGCCCCGGCGTAAACCACGGCCATGGGGTCTTCAACTTTTCTAACCGACTCGTCGGCCGCCACCCGAACAGCCCCAGCCAAACGAACTCGCAACTCGGCCAGTTCGCCGATGGTTTGGCATGGTTGCTCGAAGTAATCGAGTTCCCCCGCGCCTTCGGCCAACTGCAGCGCCTCCGTAACCGTGAATGCTCCATTGGCATCCAGGCGAAGCGTCACGCCTGCAGCAAGCTTTCGAACCTCAGCAATCCTGGCCAGATCATCCGCTATTGACTGACCGGGTTCACCGACCTTGATCTTCACGGTGTCGAAGTTTTTAAAGTGGCTCAGCACCTCGCCGATTTGATCACCATTTACCGCCGGCAGAGTTGCATTTACGTTGACGTGTCCGATTTCACGTTTTGGCCCGAATGCTTGGTCGAGAGCACCCAACAGCCAAACCCTGGCTTCTTCGTCATCGTATTCCAAAAACGGGGACCACTCTGCCCAACCATTTTCACCCTCAAACAGAAGCGCTTCTCGCTCCGAAACTCCTCGAAACTTAGTGCGCAGCGGAAGACTCACAACTCTCGCGCTCGCGAAGATGTCTGACAATTCATACCGAGTGGTCACATTGTTAGTCTAGGAGTATGGCAAATTCGGTTTCCGAGATTTTCGACGCCAGCGCTTGGCGCGAGGTGTCGGAGTTTTCGACACTTCAAGACATCACTTACCACCGTCACATTTCATTGGGGGTCGTGAGGGTGGCTTTCAACCGTCCCGAAGTTCGCAATGCCTTCAGACCACAAACCGTCGACGAACTAAACCGCGTTCTTTTGCACGCGGCCGAGGATTCCCAGGTTGGCGTCGTGCTCCTGACCGGAAACGGCCCATCTCCGAAAGATGGCGGCTGGGCGTTTTGTTCGGGTGGCGATCAGCGAGTTCGCGGCACCGAGGGTTACGAATACCAGGACGGTCAGAAATCCAGCGGCCGTCTGCACATCCTCGAGGTTCAAAGACTGATTCGATTCATGCCAAAAGTTGTAATTGCTTTGGTGCCAGGTTGGGCAGCCGGCGGCGGCCACTCGCTGAACGTGATCGCCGACCTGAGTATCGCTTCGCGCGAGCACGCCAAGTTCAAGCAGACCGATGCCACGGTTGGCTCCTTCGACGGCGGTTACGGAAGCGCCTACCTAGCTCGTCAGGTTGGCCAAAAGTTTGCTCGTGAGATCTTCTTCCTCGCCGACGAATACGACGCCACCAGGGCCTACGAGATGGGCGTAATCAACGCCGTCGTGCCGCACGAAGAACTAGAAAAGACTGGCATCGCCTGGGCCGAACGCATTCTTAGTCAGAGTCCACAATCGATCCGAATGTTGAAATACGCATTCAACGCTGTCGACGACGGTTTGGTTGGTCAGCAGATTTTTGCGGGCGAAGCCACTCGGCTTGCCTACGGAACCGATGAAGCGCTAGAGGGCCGAGACGCCTTCCTAGAACGACGCGAACCAAACTGGTCTGCGTTCCCGTGGCACTTTTAGGAGAAACTTTGAAACCCCTCAGACTCGTTGCCGCCAACGATCCGGTTACTGCGATGCTGGCACTCGGCGAAGTTTTTGATGGCACCAAGGCTCTATTCATCACCCCACCTGAAGTCAACGGCCTCATGCCAGAGGTCCACGGCCTTCCGAGTGAAGTTGACGAACGCGTTGGTCTGATCATTGAATCGAGCGGCTCCACCGGCGTTCCAAAGCGGGTTGAATTATCGGCCAAGGCGTTGAAAGCCGCTGCTACCATGTCGGCCAAGCGTCTCGGCGGCCAAGGTCAGTGGCTGCTTGCCCTGCCGATTAACTTTGTTGCGGGGGCAATGGTTTTAGTGCGCTCACTCCTTGCCGACACCCAACCGGTGCTTATGAACACCGCTCTGCCATTCACCGCAGAGGGTTTCAGTCGTTCGGCTAGTCTCATGACCGGTGAACGCAGGTTTGTCTCGCTAGTGCCGACCCAACTAGATGTTCTTTATGAAGCAGCCAAGTCCGACGACGCGGTTCTTGAACAGCTGAAGCGGTTCGACACCATCCTGATTGGTGGGCAGAAGCCCAATCGCACCACGATCAATGCTCTGCGTAAAAAGGGTGTGACCATCGTGACCACCTACGGAATGGCAGAAACTTCAGGTGGAGTGGTCTACAACGGCGTTCCCTTAAATGGGGTGGAAATTTCTATCGACGAAGAAGGGCACATCTACATTCAGTCACCAACCCTCGCGTCCAACGTCTCTCACCCGCTAAAGACATCCGACCTGGGTCAGTTCACCGACGGCAAGCTCTACGTCAAGGGTCGAGCCGACCGGGTGATTGTTTCCGGAGCGCACAAGCTTTCGCTGGAGTCGGTCGAAGAGTGGACCCTAGGACGACCAGGAGTGCTTGCCGCTGCAGCGGTATCGGTACCACACCCCAAGTTTGGTGAAAGTTTTGTGTGCTTTGCTGAGCTAAGCCCTGAGGCAGAGCTAGATTCAGCTAAGGCGCACTTCGCGCTCGGGGTTGTCGCTAAGTCGGGAACGTGGCGCGTTATTGAAAAACTTCCGAGGCTCACGAGCGGCAAACCAGATCTGCTGGAACTAACGGAAATGGCACAAAGGTAGGAATCGAAATGGCTAAACGTAAATCTGATCTGAGCCTCTGGATTGAGGGTGCCAGACTTCGCACCCTCCCGTTAGCGTTCGCACCCATCATCATTGCAACCGGCGCCGCAACCGCGCTGCAAGCATTTGACCTTCTGAAAACCCTGCTGGCTCTCTCGGTCGCCGTGTTCCTTCAAATCGGTGTGAATTATGCCAATGACTACAGCGACGGCATCCGCGGCACCGACTCGGATCGGGTTGGCCCCTTGCGTCTAACCGCATCCGGATCATTCCAGCCAAAGACAGTGAAATTGGTGGCGTTTGCATTTCTCGGTCTAGGTGCGCTGGCCGGCCTCGTCCTAGTTTTACTAACAGGGCTCTGGTGGCTGTTAGCCGTTGGGGCGCTCGCGGTGATCTCTGCTTGGTTTTACACTGGCGGCAAGCGGCCCTATGGCTATGCCGGCCTCGGTGAAGTTGTGGTTTTTGTTTTCTTTGGACTGGTTGCGGTCTTTGGAACCGTGTACGTTCAGTTCCCGTCCATGTTTGCCGTTGCCGAATCGACCTTCCTGTTAGCACCCGGTGCCATTGGGCTTGGTCTCTACGCCTCGGCGGTGCTAATGATCAATAACATTCGAGACATAGAAACCGATCGTCCCGCTGGTAAGAAGACTCTTGCGGTTCGGGTTGGAAATGGTTTTGCGAAGGCCATCTACTTTTTGATGATTTGGTCGCCGCTCGTGATTGGCTACGCCTACCAGGCCATTTCGATTCCGGCAGCTTTCTGGTATCCGTTGGCCACACTGCTGTTGATTTTGCCGTTAACCCTAATTGTTGCAACTGCCACCACCGCGAGGGAACTAATCCTCGCTCTGAAGCTAACGAGTTACACGGCCTTGGCTTACTCGGTCCTTCTAGCTCTTGGGCTCTGGAAGCTTTTTTAGTCTTCCGCGGTTTCGTCGGCGGTTTTCTTCTTTAGACTTTCGGCAATCAGTGCGCTGCTGGCTTCACGCGGCTTTCTCAGAAAGACTAGCGAGAACGAAAAACTCAACATTGTGGCAATTACGGTGGCCACAATCGGCGCAAATCCGATAACCAAAAGAATCCCGAGGACTCCTGCGAAAACACCAATTCGGGCAAGTGCATAGACCAAGAGTGGATTCTTCATGGTTTTAAGTCTATGGCTACGCATAGGCTGGAGGTATGCGCTTTCTTTACCTTGGAATCATTGCTTGGGTTGTTCTCACGGTTTTCACCACCGTTTACGCGGCCAGTGCTAACTCCCGTGAGGTGCGAGTGCTTAGCAAACCGATTTGGATAGTAATTTGCCTGTTTGTTCCGGTTTTCGGAGCGCTGCTATATCTCACCATCGGTCGCCCACTGGGTAAGAGAAAGGCATCCACCACGATTGCCCCAGACGACGACCCAGAATTTTTACGCCGTCTTGCCGAGCAACTTAAGAATGAAGACAAAGACGACGACGAAAACCCTGAGCAACCTAAGGGTTCCAAATAAAAAATGCCTGAATCACCAGCACAACTTTTCACCGCTAATCTTTTAGCGGCATTTGCGGGGTCGGGCGTAGATCAGATTTTTCTTGCACCAGGGGCCAGATCTCAAGCTCTTGCCGTAGCAGCTGGGCAACTGGCCGATGCCGACAAAGCAGACCTCTACATTCGACTCGATGAACGCTCGCTGGGTTTCACCGCTCTCGGTGCAGCGATGGCATCGGGCAAGCCGAGCATCGTAATTACAACTTCTGGCACAGCGGTGGCTAATCTGCACCCTGCCGTGCTTGAGGCACACCACTCCGGAGTGCCGCTAATCCTACTCACCGCCGACCGACCTCACGAACTGAGAGATGTTGGTGCAAATCAAACAACCAAGCAGGTCGGCATTTTTGATGATGCGGTTCGTTTGGTTTTTGATGTTGAGGCACCCAGCGCCGAAGAAAACCATCTCGAAGAACTTCCGCTGATGGTATCCAA
>JBIKJD010000085.1:0-4745 GCA_044361205.1 Rhodoluna sp. | reverse complement strand
AGATAACGTCCCCGATTGAGACTCTGGCAGCGGCTGGATTGGCTTGGGTTAAAGAGATTCCGGCCTGGGTGGTTCGTCTAATCGCACTCCTCGAGATTCTCGGAGTCGCAGGTGTAATTCTTGCTCCAGCTGCCGACCAATTCTTGGGATTCGCTTGGGCTGCAATTTGGGGTCAACTCGCTGCAGCTGGTCTAGCGCTCACGATGTTAGCGGCCGCAATCATGCACATTGTTCGTGGCGAGTTCAAATACACCTGGAAAGCCAATGTGAGCCTATTTGCTTACGCGGCGGCACTCACCGCGGTTCTGCTAATTCTGCCAACTATTTCCTAAACAATTTTGAAAATGGCCCTGTTGGTCGCTCGATTTAGGGTGGTCAACAGGGTCTTTCCAGTTATCAGAATTAGCGCCACAGTGGTGATGGCTCGACCGGTGTCCCAGATGAGACCTCCCGACACCAACTGGAACTGCAGGAATCGCAAAGCGTTTTCGGTGAAGCTTCCGCCTTCGAGATAAGAAATGGCGGTGCCGGGGCCGGTGAAAAGCGGCCAGGTCCAGAACGTGACCAAGGCTCCATAAAGGTAAGAAGCGATGACGGCGTAGACCGAGAGAATTGCCAGCTTGATTCCCAGACTTTTCGGCTTTGGAAGCCAACCTGCACCAAGACCGATTAGGGCAGCCGCTAATACTTGGAAGAGTAACCACGGTCCAACGCCACCGCTCATGAGGGCGCTAGTCAGCATGCTCAAGGTAGCTAGTAGGAATCCAAACCTTGCTCCAAATACGTATCCGGCAAGGATTATCAAGACGAAGGCGGTCTCTATCCCGGCGACTCCGGCACCCATCAGTCTGACCACTGAGTTGAGGGCTGCCAGAACGCCCAGAAGTGCCAACTGTCGGCTAAGCGGCATTTGAAATCACCCCATCCGCAATGGTCATGGTCTTGTTCGCTACGGCGGCCGCGAACTCGTTGTCGTGGGTGGCAACGATGATCTCAACGCCGGTCGCTGCGAGTTTGCAGATTAGGTTGGCCAGGGTTTGTCGGCTGGCGGTGTCGAAGCCGAGGGTTGGTTCATCGAGGAGCAGAAGGGAGGTCGGTTTGGCAAGTTGAATCGCTAGCGCCAGCGAAAGTTTCTGCCCTTCGGAGAGATCTCTGGGGTTGGCTTCGAAGTTTATGGAAACTTGGAAGCTCTGCAGAATTCCTTCTGTGGTTCCAGCGGCTATTTTCGCGTCCGTGTCTGCCTGAGTTAGTTCGGCACGCACGCTATCGAGGAATAGAAGGTCACTGGCTGGTTGAGGAACTAGGACGCCAGACTCCTGCGCGAGTTTTCTGAGGTGGGTTGTTTTGCCGGAACCGTTCGGGCCAACTAGAGCTGTGATTTTTCCGATGTCCGAGCGGCAGGGACTTAGGTGTTGTTCCTTCGGTGGACCTTCCGTAATCTTTTGGTTTTCAACTCTGAAGGTTTGGTCTGCCAGGCGGGATACGGTATTGATTCGGTGTTCGGCCACGACGATTGTGATTCCTTTGTTCTTCAAGGACATCAAGGTCTCGAGAACCTGCGCGGTAGCCGCATCATCCAAGGCAGAAAAAGGTTCATCGAGTAACAAAACAGTTCCGCCGGAGATCAGGCTCGCGGCAATCGCGACACGCTGCTGCCAACCTGCGGAGAGCTCCACTGGGTCTTGGTCTAGAAAGGAGTTCAAGCTGAATTCGTTTGCTTGTGAGGCGACACGCTGATTAATTTCAGTTTTACTTAGCCTTTGTTGAACAAGGGCGAAAGCAAGTTCATCACGAACCGTGTCGGCAACGAATCCTTGCCTTGGTAGTTGACCAACGAACGCTGCCTCGGGGTAGTGGGCTTTTAGGATTCGAAGCAGGGTGCTCTTTCCGCTGCCGGTGTCTCCGCTAACCAGAGCAAACTGCCCGGCATTGAGAGCGAAGGACGCTTGATCGAAAATTTTTTGTTGTTCTGAATAACCGAAAGAAAAATTATCTAGACGAAGTTCAGTTGCTTCATTCTTGGTATTCGTTTTTTGCCCAAAACCTCGATGCTCCATCGACTCGGCAAGTTGGATGGCTTGGTCAACGGCATTTGAAAGCACCGGAACGATCACCGATTGAACTAATCGACTTCCGCTTCTGGCAGATCGCAATTTCGACGCTTCGCGAACTCGGGAGATGTTGCTTGCCATCTCCGGAACCAAACTCATCGAGATGGTCAGGGCAGTGGTGAAGCCAGACAGGAATGACGGTGTGCGTTTGAGTAGTTTCCGAATGTCGACTGCTGCATTGAATAGTCCGAAACCTAAGACCCAGAGCGCCAGCTTTCCACCCTCCACAATCGCGTTCTGAGCTACAACCAAACTGAACTCGGCAAAAACCAGATTGAAGAACAAGCGCATCAAGATTACAAACAGTGCCATCCAGAGATACTGTTTGAAAACCTTGAAGCGGAAAGTCTTCATCGGTCAGCTAGCTGCAGACAAAAGTTTTGGGGGTTGGTAAAGACGAAACGGTATCTTCGGTCTCCATGTATACCCAGCCTTCCCAGCTGCCGCACTTTGAAACCTGATCCGAGGCACCGGTAGTTGCATAGTCCCAAGAATCACCTGTAGCGAGGTAGTATCCCCAGTAGGCACCGGGTGAGTCGTCGCACTTGGCATCAGCCGGCTGGCCATTGATCTTGCAAGCGAAAGCGGTTGGGTATTTGTTTGTTCCCAAGACTTCGAAACCGGCCGCTCGAAAGAGCTCCCAGCCGTTGCCATTGAAGTTGGATGCGCATCGCACCTCAACAGCACCAAGATAATCAACGGCGAGGGTCACGCCCGGTTTCGATTCGGTGCAGGCGCCCTCAAAGGATTGAGGTTCAGGTATTGGCGTCGTGGGGGAGCATGCGGCAAGGCTAAGTGTCGCGGCAACTGCTAGTGCGGCGAAACTGATGTTCCGGAGTTTCATTTAAGGCCGTTCGTTCGGGTACGCAGACGCGACGAAGGCACGAGGACAGTGCACAAAACACCGACACTCGACTTTCGACCGCAGTCCACGACGGTTTGTTGAGAGCACTGGCTCGAGGCAGGCAGTCCGACTTCTGAAATCAGTTACGGTTGCGGGTCAGCGCCGGATTCACACCGGCTTTCCCTGCCAAGAGTTAAGTGGTCTTAGTTTAACGGCAACCAGTTGGCTGCCCACGCATAGCCGAGGAAAATGACCGCATCCAGCAAGAAGTGGGCGAACAGCAGCGGCACTAGTTTTCCGGTTCGCTTGAAAATGTAGCCGAACACGAGGCCCATCACCATGTTGCCTACGAAGCCTCCGAAACCCTGGTAGAGGTGATAGGTGCCGCGAATCACCGCGCTCAGCCAGATGATTTTGTGATCGTTCATTCCGCGCTCGCGGAGACGGGTGAACATATAGCCGATCATGATGCCCTCTTCGAGTGCACTAGCCCCAACCGCGGTCAGCAGTAACATCGGCGTTATCCACCAGTAGGCGGTGACGTCGGTTGCTACAACCTTTGACGCTAAACCGGTAGCTCTGGCGCCTAGATAAAGCGCTAGTCCTGGTATGCCGATTGCTGCCGCCAACGCGAAACCAGCCCAAAGTTGGCGCCCTAGGTTTTCGCGAACCATTCCGATTCGACTCCAAGCTTTGGAGCCCAAAAGGAAAAGAACCAATGCCACGGGAGCAAAGCGGAACAGGTTTCCAGCCAGCTGGTAACTGAAGTCGAGCCATTCCTGCGCGGCCTGGCTGCGATTGATGGTCGTGGTTGTTCCGCCCACTCCAACATCGGCGGTCAGGGCTTCAATAATTGCCAACACCGAGTAAACGGCCGACTTGCCAAGGCTCAGGGAGAAAACTATGAGGATTTCCAGATCAATGCGTCGCTTTAGGTTCATAGTGCGTTCAATCCAATCGAGATTGCCAGGGCGATGATCAGAATTCCACCGATCAGGCCAAACCAAGTTCTAAAGCGGTTACTGGTAATACCTCGGATTGCTAGCCCTGCAAATACCAAGCCCTCTTGCCAGATCAGAGAACCCACAAAAACGGACAGGGCGAAAATCAAGGCTGTTTCGACCGAAAGCGAGAAACCCATATTTGCAACGTTCGGGGCAATCGCTAGGAAGTAAAGAGCGGTCGGGGGATTGACTACCGTGGCGAGCACAAACGTTAGATAGGTCTTGAGAGTTGAACCGGCGGGTTTCGCATTGGTAGGAGCGGATTCGGTTTTACCAAGAAGGCGTAGGTTCTTGATCGCGGTCGAAAGGCCTAGCACCAAAAGGATCCCCGCCCCAACCAGAGCAAAAACAAGTTTCATTGACGAAAGTGCGGCAGCAATTATCCCGCCGACCACAAATACGGCTAATGCGTAAGCACCATCGACCGAAGCCATTCCGAGTGCCCCAACCACTCCATGACGTAAGCCCCTAGAGATTGTGGTGTTCACCAGCATGATTGCCATCGGGCCAACCGGTATGGCAAGAGCGAGGCCAGCCAGAAAGCCGATCGCGAACAAATCCCACATAGACCCATTCTCTAACAGCCAAACCTAAGGTTGGGCAAGGTAACCTTGAGAAGAGTTTTCAGTTTGGAGTACCTTGAAACGTCTAATTTCACTCGTGACCGGTTTACTAATGGTCGCCGTTTCTCTGACCGCCTGTGCACCAGCCAGTTCGATCGTCCCAGGCTCTCAGGTATCCGTCGCGCAGGTTGGTCAGATCACCTCACTAAACCGTGACGTAGTT
>JBIKJD010000084.1:0-4816 GCA_044361205.1 Rhodoluna sp. | reverse complement strand
GGTGGTTCGTGAAGGTACCGAAGGTCCTTATGTGGGCAATGGCGGAGCGATTCGAGTTGGAACACCACAGGAGGTTGCCAACGAAGTTTCGGTAAACACCAAGTTCGGTGTTGAGCGTTTGGTTCGTTACGCTTTCGAGTTGGCTGCCGAGCGCGACCGCAAGAAGCTCACTTTGGTTCACAAGCACAACGTCCTAGTTCATGCCGGTTGGCTATGGCAGAACACTGTGACTGAGGTTGCAAAAGAATTCCCTGGCGTGAAGGTTGACTATCTGCACGTGGACGCCGCGACCATCTTTATGGTGACCGACCCAGAGCGCTTCGACGTGATTGTGACCGACAACTTGTTTGGCGACATCTTGACCGACCTGGCTGCTGCCATCGGCGGCGGCATTGGCCTGGGCGCTTCAGGGAACATCAACCCAGACGGCGAATTCCCAAGTATGTTTGAACCGGTTCACGGCTCGGCTCCAGACATCGCGGGTAAGGGTCTGGCTGACCCAACCGCGGCAATCCTTTCGGCTGCTCTGCTTCTCGAGCACCTTAAGAACCCAGTGGCTGCCGCTCGAATTGAGCGCGCGGTTGCCGATGACCTAGCTTCCAGGGGAGACGCCAAGCGTTCAACCAAGGAAGTTGCCGACAGTATTTTGGCTCGCCTCTAAAGGAAAGAAATTAATGAGCATCGAATGGAAAGTAACTCGTAATCCAAACCCAATGCCGGTTGCTGACCGCGAGGCAGTGCTTGAGGCTCCAGTCTTTGGAGCCGTTCGAACCGACCACCAGGTGGTTTGCGTTTGGGAGCAAGACAAGGGTTGGGTAAGCGCTGAGGTAATTCCTTACGGCCCGATTTTGATGGATCCAGCTTCGGCTGTGCTGCACTACGGCCAAGAAATCTTTGAGGGCATCAAGGGCTACCGCCACCAGGACGGTTCGATCTGGACCTTCCGCCCGTTCGATAACGCTCGTCGTTTGCAGCGTTCGGCGAAGCGTATGGCTTTGCCGGAAGTTCCAACCGAGTTGTTTGTTGAGTCGCTGGCGAAGTTGATGGAAGTGGACGGCGACTGGGTTCCCGCTCCGGTGAACGAAAAGACTCTTTACTTCCGACCTTTTGAAATTGCTGCCGAAGACTTCCTTGGCGTGCGCCCAGCACATCGCGCTGAGTACCGCGTGATTGCCAGCCCGGTCGGCCCTTACTTCACTGGAGGAATCAAGCCGGTCAAGATTTGGATTGCCCTCGATTCAGCCCGCGCTGGCAAGCACGGAACCGGTGAAGCGAAAACCGGCGGAAACTATGCAGCATCGCTTTTGGCTCAGACCGAAGGTTACGAGCAGGGATGTTCACAGGTGATGTTCCTGGATGCGGAAACCGGCACCTACATCGAAGAGCTCGGCGGAATGAACCTGTTCTTTGTTTATAAGGACGGACACGTTGTGACTCCGGGCCTCGACGGCACCATTCTTCGAGGCATTACTCGCGATTCGATTATCCAGTTGATCAAAGACCGTGGCATTGAAGTTCAGGAACGCAAGATTTCCTTGGATGAGATGCGTGCAGGCATTACTTCCGGTGAAATCACCGAGGTTTTCGCTTGTGGCACGGCTGCGGTCATTACACCCGTTGGTCAGTTTGCCAGCAAGAACGAGACCATTGGTTCCGCCAACGCCGAACCCGGAAAGCTAACGGTTAGCCTGCGCGAGGAACTCACCGGGATTCAATACGGAACCATTGAAGACCACCACAATTGGCTTTATAGGTTGGCTTAGATGAAGATCGCAAAGTTCGCCTACAAGGGTGTACCGGCCTGGGGTTTGGTTGATGGCCCTGAGTTAGTTCTGTTCAAAGGCCACCCGCTTTTCAACAACTACGAGACCAGCGGCGATCGCCTGCCTCTCAAAGATGTTCAGCTTATGCCTCCGGTACTTCCAACTACCAAGATCCTCTGTATCGGCAAAAACTATCAAGATCACGCCGACGAGATGGGCTTGGGAACACCAACCGAACCCCTGATCTTCTTCAAACCAACCAGCTCTCTGATTGGGCCGGACGAGACCATCGTCATTCCATCCAAGGTGACCACCGACGTTGATCCAGAAGGCGAGCTGGTAATCGTAATCGGCCAGTTGGCCAAAAATGTCTCCGAAGACGATGCCATGGACTACGTTTGGGGATTCACAATCGGGAATGACGTTTCCGCCCGAGACATTCAAAAGCGCGACGGGCAGTGGGCGAGAGCCAAGGGTTTCGACACATTCTGCCCACTAGGTCCATGGATCGAAACGGAATTTGTGCCAGAGGGTCAGGTTCTTGAAACTCGCGTCGACGGAGAGCTTCGTCAGCGTTCGGGAATCGACAAGTTGATCTTTGATATTCCGCGAATAATCGCTCACATCACCGAGGCCATGACTCTTCTACCCGGCGACGTCATCTTTACCGGCACGCCGGCTGGCGTCAATCGGATCGAACCTGGCCAGGTGGTTGAAGTGGAAATTGAAGGCATCGGAGTGCTTCGCAACCCTGTCGCCTAGACTTTAGGCTATGACTTCAGGTATTACCGCACCTTTCACCACCGCAACCGGCTCGGACGTTGTTGTTCGTTTCTGCCCTTCACCTACCGGATTGCCGCACGTTGGTTTGGTTCGAACCGCACTCTTTAACTGGGCTTACGCTCGCCACACCGGCGGTAAGTTTGTGTTCCGCATTGAAGACACCGACGCTGAGCGCGATAGCGAAGAGTCGTTTGACATGATCCTTGATGCCCTTGCTTGGCTTGGGCTCAACTGGGACGAGGGTGTGAACGTTGGAGGCCCGAATGAGCCTTACCGACAGTCTGAGCGCGGGCACATCTACCAAGAGGTCATCGAGAAGCTAAAGGCTTCGGGGCACATCTACGAATCGTGGATGAACGCCGAAGAGATTGACGCCCGCAATGAGGACGAGGGTCGCCCGAAGCAGCAAGGGTATGGAAACTGGGAGCGCGATGATGCAACTCGGGAGCACTACCGCAAGAGCGATGTAGCTCCGGCACTTCGTCTTCGTGTTCCAGACGTTGACATCAAGTTTGATGACCTGGTTCGTGGCGAGATTGTTTTCCCAGCCGGTTCGTTCCCAGACTTCGTTGTAGTGCGCCCGAACGGACAGCCGCTTTATACGCTTGTGAACCCTGTCGACGACGCACTCATGGGTATCACCCACGTGCTTCGTGGAGAAGACCTGTTGTCTTCAACACCTCGCCAGATCGCGCTTTACAACGCGATGGTTGAAGCAGGAATTACAACTTTCATCCCACGTTTCGGTCACCTTCCATACGTCATGGGGGAGGGCACCAAGAAGCTTTCCAAGCGCGACCCTGAGGCTAATCTCTTCCACCACCGCGACCGCGGTTTCATCCCAGAAGGTTTGCTCAACTACCTTTCGCTGCTCGGCTGGGGTTTGTCGGCTGACCAGGACGTCTTCACCATGAAGGAACTTGTGGCTGCGTTTGACGTTGAAAACGTGAACCCGAACCCGGCTCGATTCGACCAGAAGAAAGCGGACGCTATTAATGCGGCCCACATTCGTCTGCTTTCGCCGGATGACTTCAAGGCTCGAGTGATTCCTTACCTACAGTCAGCTGGAGTGCTGGGTGCTTCGATTTCTGCCGAAGAGGATGCCACTCTCGATGCGGCTTGCCCGTTGATCCAGGAGAGAATTACGGTTCTTTCCGAGGCCGGACCGATGTTGGGCTTCCTGTTCACCAACGACATCGTGGTTCAGGATGAGGCCAAGTCTGGCCTACCTGCGAATGCCAAGGAAATCCTGGAAACGGCCGTCGTAGCCCTTGATGGCTTAGGTAACTGGGAAACGGCTTCTATTCAGGAGCTATTGAATGGAACGCTCATCGAATCGATGGGGCTCAAGCCGCGCGACGCCTTTGGTCCGCTTCGAACCGGTATTTCCGGTCGCCGCATTTCCCCCCCGCTGTTCGAGTCGATGGAGATTTTGGGCAAGGAAACCAGCATCGCCAGACTTCGGATGTTTGCTAACACTCTCTAGTCGCCTGTAATATAAAGCGGTTACGCACTTTGGGATATGGTGTAATTGGCAACACGAAGGTTTCTGGTTCCTTTGTTCTAGGTTCGAGTCCTGGTATCCCAGCAATGAAAAACAGTCGAGAGATCGGCTGTTTTTTGCTTTAACCTTTAGAGATGGAAACCGTAGAAGAGTATTTGAAGGCTCAGCCAGAAGCTAATCGAGTGGTTCTTGAACGCATCCGACTCATCGTTTTAGAAACCCTTGAAGGGGCAACCGATTCTTTTTCCTACGGCATCATCGGATTCAGGTATCAGAAAAAGTACGTCATCTACATCTCGGGTTGGAAAAATCACCTGAGTTTTCACGGGTTTAGCGTCTCGCTTGGCAACGACATGGTGGCTAGGTATCCGCAACTGAAACTAAAGGGTAGAACTTTGCAGTTCCAGGTTGAGCCGGAACTTCCTGAAACTTTGGTTAAGGAACTCGTTTTAGCGCGGGTGGCAGAAATTGGTTTGTAGTTCTAAAAAGCGCCCAAGTTTCGTTCAGTAAAATTAGGGTCAAAATCCAGATAATCGCGGAAGTAATGCTCTCCGATTGAATCAGCAGTTCATCTGGGCGGATGACAGTTTCGACTCCGTTGGCCTGATCTGAGAGACTTCGATTTCTAATCTGCCTGAAAACACCTTGGTAGGCAACTAGAGAATTTAGCAGTTGAATGCCAGTAATTAGGCGCGCGAAGATAACCAGCTCACGCCAAATCTCAAGTTTCTTTCCCCTCAGGTGCACATCAAGAGTTTATCTAGTT
>JBIKJD010000014.1:0-17642 GCA_044361205.1 Rhodoluna sp. | reverse complement strand
GGATACAGCATTGCTGACATCCTAGCCAAGTGTGCCTTCGGCCTAATTATCTTCGTGATCGCACGAATCAAGTCGGCTGAAGAAAGCAAGGAATTCGCAGCAGCTGAGTTCAAGAACTAACTAGTTCCAAAAAGAAGTGCCGGTAGGAATTCCTACCGGCACTTCTTTTTACTCGTCTTCTTGAACGCCTAACCAAGCATTCCAACCGCGGTTCAACACCAGCCATGCGATGAGACCATAACCCACCTGTCCTGGGAGACCAGAAGGTGATGCTTCGAGTTCGTTCTTCCAACCTTCGTGCCCTAGGAGAGGGTGGAAGCAGTCGACGAATGGAACGTTGCGTCTGGCGCAAACGTCTTCGAAACCCCACGACAATTGTTCGATTGCCGAGTTCAGGGTTTCTTCTTTATTTGGCGTTGGGCCAATCACGAATGGTTCGTAGCCTTGTTTGATGGCTTCGTCCAAGACGGTTGCCAGATTCAAGCGGCTTCTCGATGTGGAGAGGCCGGCGCGGATGTCGTGGTGAGAAAGAGCGATGGCCACTCGGGTTTTACCCAGCGGATTTACTCTTGGTTTAACTTCGGTCTGCCAGCGCTTTTGTAAACTCAGCGAGGTGTCGTCGGGGTTCGCGAGTGTAATCAGCTCGATGGTTGGGTCAACCTGGGGCGTTCGTGCTTGCACACGTCCAACCCATCCCATTCCCTTCGGGTCTCCGCTCGCGGTCACCAGCTGGTCACCCAAAACGAGAACGCGAAGCGGAGCATCAAGAAGCTGCAAGATGTTCCTTATGCGTCGAAGGCACGGGTCACCAGATCTGCCTGCTCGGCTGCGTGAGCCTTGCTAGATCCGGTTGCCGGGCTGGCGCTCGCTGGGCGAGAAACGAGCTTGGCAACTTGCCCGTCCATGTATTTCGGCAAGAACAGGCCGATGTAGGTCCACGGTCCCTGGTTGGCTGGCTCGTCTTGAACCCAAACCAGTTCGGCGTTTGGGTACTGGGCGTAGGCTGCCTTGATCTCGTCAACCGGGGTTGGGTAGAGCTGTTCAACGCGAACGATGGCGGTGGTGCGGTCGCCGCGTTTCTCGGCTTCTGCCAATAGGTCCCAGTAGATCTTTCCAGAGCAGAACAGCACGCGGTTGACCTGAGCTGTGTCTAGTCCGCGTTCGTCACCGATGACCGGCTGGAAGGTTCCGTTGGTGAAGTCTTCAACGGCCGACGACGCCGCTTTGAGGCGAAGCATCGACTTAGGGGAGAAGACCACGAGTGGACGTCGTGGAGTGCTAAACGCCTGACGTCTTAGCAGGTGGAAGTGCGATGCAGGAGTCGATGGCTGAGCCACGGTCATGTTGTTCTGCGCGCAGAGCTGTAGGTAACGCTCGATGCGTGCCGACGAGTGGTCTGGACCCTGCCCTTCGTAACCGTGTGGCAAGAGGAGCACAACGCCCGAGTACTGACCCCACTTTTGCTCGGCCGATGAGATGAACTCGTCGACGATGGTTTGGGCACCGTTAGCGAAGTCACCGAACTGAGCTTCCCAGAGCACAAGTGAATCCTTGGCCTCAACCGAGTAACCGTATTCGAAGCCCATGGCTGCATACTCGCTTAGTAGTGAGTCGTAGATGTAGAACTTGGCTTGACCGGCGCCTAGGTTGCGCAGTGGCATCCATTCCTGACCGTTGACGCGGTCGTGGAAGACGGCGTGACGCTGAACGAAGGTTCCACGACGGCTGTCCTGGCCAGCCATGCGAACTGGCTTACCTTCGAGCAGTAGTGAACCGAACGCTAGCAACTCTCCGAAGCCCCAGTCGATGCCGCCTTGACGGCTCATCTCGTGACGCTTAGTTAGAAGCTGCTGCAACTTGGGGTGAACCGAGAAACCTTCTGGCTGGTTCAGGTGAGCGTCACCGATTAGTTCCACAACTTCTCTCGAAATCGCGGTTGGGTGAGAAATGGTCGATCGCTCGCTGGCGGTGGTTCCAATGCCAACCGGGCGTGGAACCAGTTCAACCGGCTTGCTCATGGCTTCGTGAACCTCGGCGAAGGTGTTTTCCAGTTTCGCCTGGAAGTTGGCATTGGCTGCTTCAAATTCTTCACGGGTTATGTCGCCACGGCCAACCAGGGACTCTAGGTAGAGGGTTCTGACGGATCGCTTGGCTTCGATCAGGTTGTACATTAGCGGCTGAGTCATCGATGGGTCATCGCCCTCGTTGTGACCACGACGACGGTAGCAAACCATGTCGATTACGACGTCCTTTTTGAATTCTTCACGGAATTCGAACGCCATCTGAGCCACACGAACCACAGCCTCAGGGTCATCACCGTTCACGTGGAAAATCGGTGCTTGGATGCCCTTAGCAATGTCGGTCGAGTAGGTCATCGAGCGCGATTCGCTCGGAGGAGTGGTGAATCCAACCTGGTTGTTAATCACGATGTTTATCGTTCCGCCAACCTTGTAACCGCGAAGCTGAGACATGTTGAGAACTTCTGGAACAACGCCCTGACCGGCGAAAGCCGCGTCTCCGTGGATGACGATTGGAAGGAATGGGTAGTAGTTCTCTGCCGAACCGTTGACCGAGTCAACTTTGGCGCGAACGATACCTTCGAGGACCGGGTTCACGGCTTCTAGGTGTGATGGATTAGCAGCCAGCGAAACGTTGATCTGCGAACCGTCTGGCCCTGTGAATACGCTCTCGGTTCCGAGGTGGTATTTCACGTCTCCAGAACCTTGAACAGTTGAGGTGTCGGTGTTGCCTTCGAATTCCTTGAACACTTGTCCGTAAGCCTTACCGGCAACGTTGGTGAGTACGTTTAGGCGACCGCGGTGAGCCATGCCGATAGCAACTTCTTTTAGTCCAGCGGTAGCGGCACTGCGAAGGATCGCGTCAAGGGCTGGAATTACCGACTCGCCACCTTCGAGGCTGAATCGCTTCTGACCTACGAACTTGGTCTGAAGGAAGGTTTCAAAAGCTTCGGCTTCGTTCAGCTTTTCCAGGATGCGCTGCTGGACATCTTTTTCTGGCTTGGCGTAAGGGTGCTCGAGTTGGTCTTGGAACCACTGGCGTTCGGCGGGGTTTTGGATGTGCATGTACTCCACGCCAACGGTTCGGCAGTAGGAGTCACGAAGTATCTTGTAGATGTCGCGGAACTGTGCTTTCGACTTGCCGCCGAATCCGCCGGTCTTGAAGGTGCGGTCGAGGTCCCAGAGGCTTAGACCGTGGTTCAGGATGTCTAGGTCTGGGTGCGAGCGCTGACGGTATTCCAGCGGGTCGATGTCGGCCATCAGGTGGCCACGAACGCGGTAGGCGTTGATTAGTTCCTGGATGCGAGTTGCTTTACTGCGGTCGTCGGAGTCGTCGGTGTTGAAATCGACCACCCAGCGAACCGGCTCGTATGGGATGCGTAGGTCCGCGAAGATTTCGTCGTAGAAACCGCGAGCGCCAAGCAGTAGTTCGTGGATCTTCTTGAGGAACTCACCGGAACCGGCGCCCTGAATGACTCGGTGGTCGTATGTGGAGGTAAGGGTGATGACCTTGCTCACGCCAACCTTGGTTAGGTGCTCTTCGCTCATGCCTTGGAACTCGGCCGGGTAGTCGAGCGCTCCAGCGCCAACGATGCAACCCTGACCCTTGGTTAGGCGAGGAACCGAGTGAACGGTTCCGATCCCACCCGGGTTGGTGAGGGATACGGTGGTGCCGGCGTAGTCTGAGGCCTCTAGCTTGTTATCGCGGGCCTTTTTGACCACGCCCTCATAAGCGGCCACGAACTCGGCAAAGTTCATCTTCTCGGCGCGCTTGATGTTCGGAACTACTAGTGCGCGGGTGCCGTCTTCCTTTGGAAGGTCAATGGCAATCCCGAGGTTAATGTTTGGGGGAACCACCAGCGATGGCTTTTCGTCGATGATGTCGTAGTAGACATTCTGGCTAGGGAACTCTTTCAGAGTTTTGATCATTGCCCAAGCTAGAACGTGGGTGAAAGAAATTTTTCCGCCACGGGTGCGACCGAGGTGTGAGTTGATGACAATGCGGTTGTCGATTAGAAGTTTTGCTGGGACCGTACGAACGCTGGTTGCGGTTGGAATTGTGAGCGACTGGTCCATGTTGGCGGCAATGGCTTTGCCCATACCCTTAAGCGCGGTTACTACGGGTTCGGCGGTTTCCGATTCGGCAGTGACGGTGTCGATTGCCTGCGTGACTGGAGCCTGTGCTGGAATTGGGGCTTGTTTGGCTTCAACTCGGGTTGTCTTGGCGACTACCGGGTTGGCCGCCTGGTCGGTTACTTGAGGCACAGGAGGGGTTGCTAGTGATGTAGGGGTTGCTGATACGTCGCCACCCGGAAGACCGTGTTGCATACGCTCTAGGATCGGCCACCAAGCTTTGTCCACGGAGTCGGGATTTTGCTTGTATTTCTCAAACATTTCTTCGACAAGCCATTCGTTTGCACCGAATTCGCCTTCACCGTTTGCGTTTTCGTTCGCTTCAGACAGCGTAACCACCTCTTCGTCGTGACCTTAGACCCTACTAGCCTAGTGCCTAAGGCTTACGGGTATGCTAGTTGATACTTATGAATGAATGGCTGATGATAGGTCTTGGGGTGCTCCTCACTATCGGCACTGGGTTTTTCGTTGCCAGCGAGTTCTCGCTTGTAAATCTCGAGCGAAACGATCTTGAAACCAGAGCAGAGCGAGGCGAAAAGGGTCTCGGCCCTTCAATTCGAGCACTCAGAAAAACCAGCACGCACCTTTCCGGCGCGCAACTTGGCATCACGTTAACCACGATGCTCACCGGCTTTATTGCCGAGCCCGCAATTACGTCTCTGCTGACCGGGCCGCTCACAGGCTTGGGTATCGGTAAAGCAACGGTTCCAGCTATAGCTCTGACTCTCTCCCTGGTTATCGCGACCGTCTTCTCATTCCTCATCGGGGAATTGATTCCCAAGACGTTGGCAATCACTTTGCCGCTAGCAACAAACAAATTTGTGATTCGTTTTCAAATGGTTTTCACCTGGCTCACCGGCTTCTTGCTAGTGTTTCTCAACGGAGTCGGTAACTGGGTGGTTCGCCGTTTCGGGATCGAGCCAAAGGAAGAGCTCAGCTCTTCGAGAACGGCCGACGAACTTTCATCGCTTGTTAAGCGCTCGGCCATGATGGGTGCGTTAGACGCGCACACAGCCACTCTGCTCACCAAGACACTTGCACTAAGCCAGCTAACCGCAGCAGATGTGATGACACCGCGTCCCCGTATGTTCACGGTTGACCGCGAACAAACAGTTGCCGACGTCGTGGCGCTCACCAACAAAACGGGACACTCCCGATTCCCAGTTATCGATGGCGACAGCGACAGTGTGATCGGTGTCGCCCACGTGAAGCAGGCCGCTGCTGTGCCTCGTGAGAAACGCGACGAGGTGCCGGTAGGGGCAATTTTGGTGGATGCAATTCGCGTGCCTGAGACGGTGGGTCTGGAAGCTCTCATGGTTGAGCTTCGCGCTAAAGGTCTTCAATTGGCCATCGTCGTTGATGAATACGGCGGCACTGCAGGGCTCGTTACCCTGGAGGATTTGGTTGAAGAGTTGGTTGGCGAACTAGCCGACGAACATGACCGCGCCAACGTTGGAATCATCCGCGGAGTCAATGAGTCGATTCTTTTCCCCGGCATGACCAGACCAGACGAACTGGCCGAAATGGCCATTAAGGTTCCAGACGACGGGGCTTACGAGACGGTCGGTGGATTTATCATGAGCGAACTTGGACGAATCCCGTTGCGCGGCGATGAGGTGCAGGTTACTAATGGAACGCTTCGTGTGGAACGCATGGACGGACGACGCGTTGATCGCGTGAGGTTCACCCCTGATGAAACCGAGGTGAACAATGTCTGATGACATTTTTGGCCTCTGGATGTTTGTCTTTCTGCTGGCTTCCAATGCTTTCTTTGTGGGGGCCGAATTCGCCGTGATCGCTGCCAAGCGCGCCCAAATCGAACCGCGTGCCGAGGCGGGTTCAAGACCAGCCAAGATCACCTTGAAGGCGATGGAACGAGTGTCGCTAATGTTGGCTACCGCTCAGCTTGGAATCACCATCAGTTCTTTGCTGATTCTTCTAATCGTTGAACCGAGCATCCACCACCTACTCGAAGGGCCGCTCAAAGCTACCGGCATGAGTTACGAAGTTGCCAGCGCAACATCGTTTGGAATCGCCTTGGCTTTGGTGACCTTCATGCACGTTGTGTTCGGCGAGATGGTTCCGAAAAACATCTCGTTCTCCGTTCCAGAGCGCGCTGCACTTATTTTGGCTCCAATTCTTTACGGAATCGCCATCCTGGTGAAGCCAATTGTTTTTGTGCTGAATGCCATCGCCAACGGAACCTTGAGATTGTTTGGTGTTAAGCCAATTGACGAAGCGAACAGCGCCTTCACCCTCGATCAGGTTGAAGACATCGTTGAACACTCGACTCGCGAGGGAATCCTGAGTGACGCTTCCGGCACCCTTAGCAACACCTTCGAATTTACGGAAAAGAAGGTTCGTGATATCGCCACCAAGCTCAGCGACGTAATTTCTTTCCCTGAAACCGTGACTCCGCGTGAGATCGAAGTTGCCGTCTCGAAGGCGGGTCACTCACGCTATCCATTGACCGATGAAGACAACGATCTGGTTGGCTATCTTCACCTCAAGGACGTACTAGACCTGGACCTAGACGAAATGGACGAGCCGGTACCAACCAAGCGAATTCGCTCGCTAATTTCGCTTCCCGACTCGATGGAACTTGAAGATGCCTTGGCTTCGATGAGACGAGTCCAGGCCCACCTGGCTCGAGTGTTCAACCGTGGCGGACAAGTTACCGGAGTGATCTTCCTCGAAGACATCTTGGAAGAGCTTGTTGGTGAAGTGCAAGACGCCACCAAGCGCGTTTAGTAAACGGCCGCCGAATACTGAAAAGGAACGTAGTCGATTTCTTCGCCTAGTTTCCTCGCGGCTCGAATTGGCCAGTAAGGGTCTCCCAAGGCAACTCGCCCAAGCATAATGACGTCGACGATACCGGTTTGCAAAATGGCTTCCGCTTGCTCGGGCTCGGTAATCATGCCAACCGCGGAAACGGGGGCGTCAACCTTTTGTCCAACGAATTCGGCTAGCGGAACCTGGTAGCCAGGACCCAGCTCAAGTTTTTGAGCGGTAGACAATCCGGCCGACGATATGTCAAAGAAATCAGCACCGGCGTCTTCGCACCACTTTGCAACCGTTGAGGTATCGGCCTCATTCCAGCCGCCTTCAATCCAGTCGCTCGCTGAAAAACGGATAGCTAGAGGCAGAGCCTCTCCAATTGCCGCACGAATTGCGATGACGATTTCAACCAAGAATCGTGCACGGTTCTCCAGCGAACCTCCGTAAATGTCAGTTCGGTCGTTGCTGATCGGAGAAAGGAACTGGTGGATCAAGTAGCCGTGGGCACCGTGAAGTTCAATGAGGTCAAATCCTGCCACCACCGCGCGTTTGGCTGCGGCAACGAAGTCCGCCTGGACCAACTTGATTTCCTCTGAGGTGAGTGAGCGGGGGGCGGCGTAGCCCTCGAATGCCTGATTCGTTGGTGAAACTGTTTGCCAGCCACCGTCCTCGAGTGGTACCGAACCACGACCAGAAATTTGTCGGTAGATTGATGCCTTGCGACCAGCATGAGCAAGCTGAATCCCGACCTTGCCGCCGGCCAGATGTACGGAATCCACCACCGACTCCCAAGCGATTGCCTGTTCGTCGTTCCAAATTCCGGCGCACCAAGGGGTTATTCTCCCCTCTGGGCTTACCGAGGTTGCCTCAACCATCACCATGCCAGCGCCACCTTTGGCAAAGGTTGAATAATGCACGAGAGCCCAGTTGCCGACCACGCCATCACGTTCCTCGCACGAGTACTGACACATCGGAGAAATCCAGATGCGATTGCGCGTCGTGAGATTGCGAATGGTGATTGGTTCAAAAAGCTTGCTCATAACCTCTAGCCTAGGTCTGTGCTACCAAATCGACTGCAGAAGTATCTGCAAATTCCAAAAACCACCGATGACAAGTATTCGCGCGGAGTAGTTGGCTTCGTGACCGGATCAGAGGCGTATCCGGGAGCAGCGCTGCTTGGTGTCACAGCTGCAATCCGAACGGGCATTGGCATGGTTCGGTACCTCGGCCCAGAATCGGTTGAACGTTTGGTGCTGGAAGCCAGGCCTGAGGTTGTATGCGAACCGGGACGTGTTTCCGCCTGGGTAATTGGCTCAGGCTTGACTGCATTAGACGCCCAAAGAATGTCTTTAGCCTTTGATAGTCCAGAGCCCAAAATCATCGATGCGGGAGCACTCGAACTCTGCAATTTTGAAACTATTCAAGGTGTGGCAATCCTGACTCCTCACGCTGGGGAAGCCGCGGCTCTAATTTCTAGGCTTGACACCCAGGTCGAACGTTCTTTGGTTGAAGCTGATCCCGAATTCATCGCACTTCGGTTGGCGATGCTCACGGGTCACACCATTTGCCTGAAAGGTAACGTCACGGTGATTGCCAACCCCGCATTCGATGTTGTTTCGGTTGGGCCGAATCCTGCGGATCTGGCGACCGCGGGAACCGGCGATGTCTTAGCGGGAATTATGGGCGCCTTGCTGGCTGCAAACCACGACGATTTCAACGCGACAGAAATCGCCCAAGTGGCAGTTTTGATTCACGCCGAAGCCGCAAGAAGACTAGCCGATGAAGGGCCGATTGCAGCACTTGAATTAGCGGGCGAAGTTCGTCACGTTGTAGCCGACTGGCGCACGACTAATTAGAGAAACTTTTAATCCCACTCGAGGAGTTTTTTTAGAAGCGGGCCAACGGTTTCCATTTCGATCAGGAAGCCGTCGTGGCCAAATTCGCTATCGATGACATGCAGTTTGCCGCCGACCAACTCTCCACCTAGGTGTTCCGCTATTAGCTTCTGTCCGCTGATTGGAAAAAGTCGGTCGCTCGAAATTCCAACGACCAGAGCCTTGGCCTTAACTTTTGAAAGCGCACTTTCCACACTCCCTCGGTCACGAGCCACGTCGTGCGAGTTCATGGCGTTCACCAGCGTGATGTAGCTGTTGGCATCGAAACGTCTTGTGAATTTATTTCCGTGGAAGTCAAGGTAGCTTTCAACGGCGAATCTTCCGCCATCGCCCATCGGGTTCTTGCCGCTCTGCCAGGTGCGTTCGAATCGTTCGTTCAGCTCGTCTGGGCTGCG
Organism: Rhodoluna sp.; assembly: GCA_044361205.1. Classification (GTDB taxonomy): domain Bacteria; phylum Actinomycetota; class Actinomycetes; order Actinomycetales; family Microbacteriaceae; genus Rhodoluna. The sequence goes on along the minus strand of JBIKJD010000014.1, from coordinate 8,423 downwards.
GTAGTTGAGCAGTGCCATTCGTCTGGCCAGCGCGAGTCCGCGGTGAGGCCCTAGACCTGCCTTGGCGTCGTAGTAGTCACCCTCGGCAAAAGCAGGGTCGGTCTTGATTGCTTCAACCTGAACCGAGTTCAAGGCAATCTGGTCCGCTGTAGCAACAGGGGGAGCGGCGATTACCGCCACTCGCGAAAGCTTTTCTGGAAACATGATCGCAAATTCAAGAGCGTGCATTCCACCCATCGAGCCACCTACGACGCTGTGCCAATGCTTAATCCCGATTAGGTCGGAGAAAGCATTGAGCGCTTCAACTTGGTCGCGAATGGTTAGGTAAGGAAATCGCGGTCCGTACTCGCGGCCGTTTTTGTCTAAGGTTGCTGGGCCTGTTGAACCCTGGCAACCACCCAGCATGTTAGGAACCACAACGTAAAACTGGTCGGTGTCAATTGCTAAGCCAGGGCCGATGATTCCGTTCCACCAACCTTCGGTTGGGTGCTGCTTGGATGCGCTACCTTCAGCGTGGGAGTCTCCGGTGAGAGCGTGCAGGATCAGGACCGCGTTACTGCCGTCGTTGTTCAGTTGCCCCCAGGTTTCGAAGGCAAGTTTTACATCGCGAAGTTCTTTGCCGCTTTCGGTTTTCACCGAACCGATGGGTGCGAACTGGCGATCACCGGCAGGGTCGCCATCACGCCAGGCTCCGGTTGCAGGCGGGCGACCTACCAGCTGACGGCTCAGTTCGTCGGTGATAAAGGCCGAAGGTACCGAGTCTTCGGAAGACTGAAACTCCATTACTTCGAATCCGCCTGGTTCAGGGTGTCGAACGCAATTGCTGCCAAGAACGCTGCGCCAGCTGGCAGAACTTCATCGTCGAACAGCGCCTTGTTGCTGTGGTTACTAGGAGCGGTTCGGTAGTCGACATGGTCGGGAGCCGCACCCATGAAAATGAATGCGCCAGGAATTTCATCCAAAACCGAAGCGAAGTCTTCTCCACCTGGAATTGGGTCGGCCATATCAAGGTAACGACCCTCACCAAATAACTCGTCGATGACTCGACGGCTCTGGGTGATTGCGTCTGGGTTATTCATCAAAACCTTGGTGGCCACCATCCAGTCAACCGAAACCTCAACGCCAAAGGTCTTCGCTGACGCCTCCATTACGTCGGCGACAATCTCACGAATTTTTTCGCTGTGCTCCACACTGAAAGTGCGAACCGTGGCTCCGAAGCTTGCAACCTCTGGAATCACGTTCTCGGTGTGGTCGTCGCCGGCTTTAATCCAGCCCACGTTCACCACGACGTCGTCAAAGACGTTCAGGCGTTTGTTGATAGCCGCTTGAAGATTGGAAATCGCCGAGATCATTGGGGAAATCGGATCCTTTGAAAGCCAAGGCATCGACCCGTGCCCACCCTGACCAGTGAAGGTTGCCGTGAATCCACCGGCCGCGGCCATCAGTGGGCCGGGACGTGAGCCAAACAAGCCCTTCGGGTAAACGCTAAAAACGTGAACGCCGAATGCGGCAATCGGCTTGGAGCCAGAAACCAGGTGCATCTCCTGCTCCAGCATGATGTCGGCTCCACCATGGCCTTCTTCGCCAGGCTGGAACCAGAGCACAACGTTGCCTGCCAGTTCGTCGCGGTGTTTGAAAATCAATTTGGCGGCACCGATGCCCATGGCGGTATGTAAGTCGTGGCCGCAGGCGTGCATGAAGCCGTTCGTTGAAGAGTAAGGAAGACCGGTGTCTTCGATCACCGCAAGAGCGTCCATGTCGGCTCGCAATAAAACAGTTGGGCCAGGTTTTTGCCCACGAATCAACAGGGCTGCCGCGGTCATGTCGCGACCCAGAAAGACCTCACCGAAACCCTCAACCTCTTTCAGCACGTAGGCAAGGGTCTTAGGGAGTTCCAAGCCAAATTCAGGCATCTGGTGAAGGTCGCGACGAATTCGCTGAAGCATCTCCAAATCGCTGGCCGCTTCAATTCCCAAGTCTTGTAATTTCACTTCAGAAACCTGCCCTTCTTGTGCCAGCATACTAGGGCTAAAGATTAGGCTAGGAATCGTGTTCTTCGAGCAAATGCATCCAACCTGGCAGGCCGTCCTAGATGATTGCCGAGATCTGCTATTGCTCATGGAAGTTAGTTTGGCCGGGGAGGGCCGAGACTACACACCGCTCGATCATCGAATCATGCGAGCGCTGGAAACCAGCATCGATGAAGTCAAGGTTCTTCTAATCGGTCAAGACCCTTACCCAACCAAAAACGTTGCTATTGGCTTGGCGTTTGCCGTGGATCTCGAGGTTGACCCGAAGCTTCCAAGAAGTCTTCAGAACATTCTCAAAGAGGTCAAGGAAGATCTTGGGCCAAAGGTAAAGGTTGGTGGTGACCTAAATCTCTGGGCCTCACAAGGCGTGATGCTGCTAAACCGCCACCTCACAACGCCGATCGGACTCGCCGGCGGACACGAGGATCTGGGATGGTCTCGGTTCACAAACCGCGTCGTCGAGGAATTAGCCAAACGACAGGGCAGCAAACTGGTTGCGATTCTGTGGGGCAAGCAGGCAGCCGAAGTTGAGCCGTTGCTTGGTGAAGCGCAGGTTATCAAGTCGGCTCACCCAAGCCCACTTTCGGCATCACGAGGATTCTTCGGTTCAAAACCTTTCAGCAAAGCCAATGACTCTCTCAAGAGGGTCGGTCGCAAGCCAGTTCGCTGGGACAGCTAATGCCTCTGGAGTCGGAGTCGCGCTGGCGCCTGATTCGCAAAGCGAAATCCAAGCCGGTCGAACCCATCGCGGAAGTTTCGATTCGCGAGGCCACCAAACAAGACCTGGTTCAAATCACCGAAATTTACAACTTCTATATCTTGAACAGCATGATTACCTTCGACATCGACGAACTAACAGTTTCTGAATGGGAATCGAAGCTTGAATATGTGAATGGGTTGGGTCTTCCATTTATCGTGGCGATTAGTGGTTCTGGTCAATTACTCGGTTTTGCCTACCTAGCTCCTTGGCGGCAGAAGGCGGCTTATCGCCGAACTGTTGAAGACACCATCTACCTCAAACCGGCCGCAGTTGGCAAGCGAATCGGCACAGCCCTGCTAACCGAGCTTCTGATGCGCGGCAAAAAGGCAGATGTTCGCGAAGTTGTCGCTGTTATCTCCGACCGCGGAGCTGACCCGTCGATTGCAATGCATACCAAATTCGGCTTCAAAGAAAATGGGCGCCTAGCCAAAGTTGGTTTCAAGCTCGGTAAATGGGCCGGCGTCGTTCTTATGCAGAAGTCGCTCTAATCCCAGAGTTTTACCAGCAAAACGCTCTACCCTAAAAGAATGAAGTTCAAAGTTGCCGTCGTAGCCGTCCTGGCTCTGGCGTTGCCTTTGTTTAATGCTTCGACCGCATACGCCACGATGACGCCCTCACCGATTCAAGCTGAAACCGAAAATAATGCTGTCGGTTTCATCATCAAACTGAAACCAGGAGTCAACCACCTGGCTCCCAACGGTGAACCAACCGGCGAAAACTACGCCGGCGTGGACTTGGAAAATTCGCGCTTGATTGGCGGCGGCTACTCAGCCGTGACCTTCGAAGAGAAGTTAACCGACACCGAGGTTCAAGCCGCAATGGCGAGGTTGCAACAGGACCCCCGAGTTGAATCGGTTGAAACCGACCAATTCATTGAGGCTGCTAACTATGTCGCCAAGCCAATCGCACCTCTGATCCTAGGTCGAAATGACCCGGTCGAACTCCCGATAATCATCAAGACGGCGGTTCGCCTACCCACCATGCCCACCGTCGAGGCTGTCGACGCATGGACTTCTGGAACAACCGAACGGGTAACGATCACCTGGACTAAACCGACCGGCAGCTACTCGGGTTCCATCGTTGGTTACCGAGTTCAGCTTTATGCCAAGGGAGCCTGGCGAACCCTCAAGTCTCAGCACCCGGCTTCAGTTCGTTCTCACACCTCAACCAGCGGATACCTAAAGGCAGGTACACGCACGCCGTTTAGGGTTGCTGCACTTATTCGAACCGGTGGCAAGACCTACGTCGGGAATTACAAAAAGGCCTATGCAACACCGACTACAGCGCCGCAAAACTATCCAAAGTTCTGGCTGAGAAACAATCTCACCCAAGTTTCGGCCAGTTGGAACCTGCTGCAGTGGGCTTCCTCGCGCGGCGGGCTTGATGTTACCTACAACGTTGAACTGAAGAAGCCCGACGGCTCTTTCATCACGTGTGAACCTTCGAGCGCCACCAATTGTCTTGCCAGTGGTGTGGTCACGGGAACTCGCTACACAGCGAAGCTCGTAATCTCGAATGAACACGGAACCAAAAGTTCTCCTGAAATTTCAATCACCTTCACAACCGCCCCTGCAGTTGTCTTCAGCGATGAACCAGAGTTTTCAAAGCAGTGGTATCTCAAGACTTCAAACAATTACTCGCTCAATGCCCAAGAGGCTTGGTTGACCGAAACGGGTATGGAGAATGTGGTTGTCGCAGTTCTGGACACGGGAATGACCGCTCACCCCGACATCCCGTCTGACAGGCTCGTCCCTGGTTACGACATGGTTAGCAATTCCACTTATTCCTATGACGGAAATGGCAGAGACTCAGACCCAAGCGACCCAGGCGACTGGGATAACGATGAAGATTCTTCTTGGCACGGAACTCACGTTGCAGGAATCATCGCTGCCGCCGACAACGGCCAAGGCATTGTCGGGATTGCTCCAAATGTGAAGATTCAACCCATCCGCGTTCTCTCAAGTCAAGGCGGCACTCAGAGTGACATCATGGCCGGCATTTATTGGGCAATTGGTGATTCCAGATCAGGCGCACCAACAAACAGAAACATTGCGAGCGTTATAAATCTTTCAATCGGTGGCACCGGAACTTGCTACTCCGGAAGCGGCACTCAAACGGCACTTGCCGCTGCAAAAGCAAAAGGCATAACTGCGGTGACTGCAGCTGGTAACGATAACAATAAAGCCATTTTTAGTTACCCGGGCAACTGTTATCCAACAATCAACGTCGGCGCTACTGGGCCACTCGGAAAACCAACTTTTTACTCCAACTACAGCGATGTTCAGTTTGGGGGCGTTGACATATCGGCACCTGGCGGAGACGACTGTGCAATTGGCAGCACTAGTGCTATTTATTCGACTTTGAACGATGGCGCGCAAGGGCCAAGACAGGCGACATACGCGTATTCGATGGGAACTTCTATGGCTGCTCCGATGGTTGCGGGAACAGTGGCGCTGCTTTACTCCGCAAAGTATCGTCAAGACCCAACGTTCGTGCCGAGCTCATCTTTTGTAGATTCAGTTTGGGGTAGCGTTCGAGACACAGCGCGACCGTTTGCTTCAGAATCACCCCCTAACTGCGGGCGTTCTGGTATTCGGGATGGTTCAAGCTACGGAGGCTACGGCGTGGGAATCGTCGATGCTAGGGCCTCAGTTGCCGCCATCATCCAGTAGTTAAAGCAAAAGACCGAAGGTTCCTTCGGTCTTTTTGTTTTGGTGCGGAAGGTGGGACTTGAACCCACACGCCTATTAAGCGCTAGAACCTAAATCTAGTGCGTCTGCCAATTTCGCCACTCCCGCGTTCCTCAATAATCTTAGCAACACTTGCCTGTGGAAAACTTGGCCGATTCAAAACTTTTTGGCTATACCGTTTTGCCTCATGGACACCAACTTCAAACTCTTATCGAGGCTCACTCGAGAGCACGCTCTAGACGGGGGATTGAGTTTGAACTCGGCTATCACAACTGTTCTGGATGACCGGGTTGAGCGCGGCCTTATCCCTGAACATCAAGAATCCTTGGCGAGAAACGAACTCGAAAAGAGCCTAACCGGGTTCGCCTTTCTGCAGCCCTATCTTGACGATGCCGAAATCGAGGAGGTCTGGATTAATCGTCCTGGTGAAATTTGGATTGCCAAGCATGGCCAGCATCAAAGGCTGCGATTGGAATTCACGACGGAAGAACTTCAAACACAGCTCGAACGTTTGATTAGAGCAAGTGGCAGAAGGTTAGATCGGACCACGCCTTTCATTGATGCGCAACTAGGAAGCGGCTACCGACTCCACGCTGTGATTCCAGACATCACCCGAGCGCACGTCAGTTTGAACATCAGAAAGTTTTCCAAAAAAGTCGTAACCCTCGAGGAGCTGGTTTCAGGCAACGTTCTAACTCGTTCGCAGTCCTCGTACCTTCAACAAGAACTGAATCGGGGAGCCAACTTATTGATTTCTGGAGCAACACAGGCAGGTAAAACCACACTGCTTTCCGCTTTGATTAGTTCACTTAACGAAAGCGAGCGAATCGTTTCGGTGGAAGACACCTTCGAGTTAAGGTGCCTTTTGCCAGACTGGGTGGCGCTTCAAACTAGGCCTGCCAGCAGTGAAGGCCGTAACGAGATTGACCTTCGGCGTTTGGTTCGGGAGACGTTGCGAATGAGACCAACACGACTCGTGGTCGGCGAGGTTCGGGGTCCAGAAGCCTTGGACATGCTGATTGCTATGAACTCTGGAATACCGGGGCTCTGCACCCTGCATGCGAATTCTTCAGAGGAAGCTCTAACGAAAATACAGACCCTTCCGTTGCTTGCTGGCGGAAATATTTCTTCGAAGTTCCTAAAGTCGGTGATTAAGAGCTCATTGAATTTGTTCGTTCATTGTGAGCGCGACCTGAATGGTCGTCGTCAAGTTGCTTCAATCATGAAACTCGCCAGCGCAAAACGACTCTCTTTGGAAGAGGTGTCTTTTTGAATTACGGTCTAGTACTAGTTCTAATGGGTGCTTTGGTGATTCTCATTTTCGACCTTCGAAAGACTAAGAATGCGCGCCGCTTGAAGAGAAGAGAAGCGGCCTGGCCACAGTTCGAGGAGCTATATATTTCTGCCCTTCAATCTGGAATTTCTCCTGCAGATTCCTTTAGCCAGGCCGCCGATTTCGGGCAATTGGTGTTCGAAAAAGACTTGGCAAACTTGATTACTGACTTGGATCGAGGAATGCGTTTTGAGCAGGCTCTTCGAAAATTTGGCACGTCACTAAACCTTGCCTATTCGGATCTATTCATCGAAATAGTTGTTTTAGCTCATGAAACTGGTGGACAAAACTTGATTCGAGCTCTTCAGGAGCATGTCGATTCGGTCCGCGATGACGAGGCAGCAAAGGGCGCGGTTTTGGCTAGAACAAATGCAATTCTTAATGTGGCGAAGCTTGGATTGCTTGCACCATGGGTACTTATCGCCGTCCTTAGCGGCAACCAAGCAAATAGGGCGGCCTATACAACCTTGGAGGGCCAGCTTCTGATGGTGGGCGGGTTCGCCCTTTCCCTGTTGGCATTTCGGCTGGTGGCAATGGCCGGCGAATTGCCTAGGTTGCCAAGAGTGTTTGATCGCAAATGAAAGGAAAGCACGATTCTCTTAATGCTCGATCCGAGACCGCGCAGTTTGCGTTGCTGCTTAGCGTGGCTTTTGACTCCGGCCTTGGAGTGCTCGCATCTCTTGATCGAGTTATGAGAAATGCCACAGGATTCACCGCATCTAAATTCAAAAGGATGCTGGGCTCACTTGAGTTGGGCTCAAATCTTTGGGAAGAGTTATCTGAACTTCGACGAACGTCGAAGGATCCCTCGATTGGGGAACTCCTCTTGAAGTTACAGGTGGCTATGCAGTTCGGGTCACCTCTGGCTGAACAACTTTCCAAGCTGGCTAAAAGTAACCGTGCGAGTGTCTCGCAGCAACTTCAGGAACTGGCTGCCAAGCGCGAAAACCTCATGCTTTTGCCATTAGTTTTCCTGATCCTTCCGATAACGGTGGTTTTCGCAGTCTTCCCATCCATGCAATATCTGCAAATCAAATAGCAAAGGAGAATAATGAAAAAATTTCTAGTCACCGAAAAAGGAGATGTGCCCGGTTGGGTGCTGATCACTCTAATGACCGCTGGGCTCGTCGTGGTGTTGTGGTCGGTGGCAACACCGGCCCTAAGTGGGATTTTGAATCAATCGTTGAACAAAGTTGCGAACTTCTGAAAGAGGTTCTGCGGTTGCAGAATTCTTGTCTTTGGTGATGCCGATGTCCATCTTGGCAGCCAGCACAATCGGTCTAGTGTGGGTTCAATTTGTCAAAAGCAACTTGAGAGTGGTTGCAGCCGAGGCAACGTTTCTGGCCACTCAAGCCGACACCACAATTGCCGAGGTGGAGTCTTTCGTGGTTGGTCAGATGGCTGAGCGCATAAAGGTCCCTTTGTCCAAGCTTGATGTTCGAGTAGCCCAGGGGCTAGCTGGAGTTGAACTTGGAATTGAACCTCTTGAACTTGTGGGTCTCGGTGGGATTTTTGCGCCAAGTGTTTCAGTTAGGAGTCACGGTGCGCTCGAGCTTTGATTCCGAACACGGATCAATACTCTTTGAGTTCATTGCGTTTGTGTTGCTCGG
>JBIKJD010000083.1:0-4909 GCA_044361205.1 Rhodoluna sp. | reverse complement strand
GCAGACAAGGTAGCCCTAACCGGCGCAAAGCTGCTCCAGAAGAAGGCTTACCGCCACTCTGGTTACCCAGGTGGTCTAACCGCAACCACTTACGCCGAGCTTCTTGAGAAGAACCCAGAGCGCGCAATTGAAAAGGCTATCGCTGGAATGGTTCCAAAGAACACCCTTGGCCGCAACCAGCTTTCGAAGCTTAAGGTTTACCGCGGTGCTGAGCACCCACACGCTGCACAGCAGCCAAAGCAGTACGTAATCGACCAGGTCGCACAGTAAACAAGGATTAGCGAATGACTAACAACGAAGCACTAGAAGTAGCAGAGACTGAAGAAGTAACTGCTTACTCGTCCGAGACCCCTGCTGCAACCAAGGCTGCTCCAGCTGCCAAGGCTCGTGGCCCACTAACCGTTCCAGGCGCAGGCCTAGGTCGTCGCAAGCAGGCAATTGCTCGCGTTCGTCTAGTTCCAGGCACCGGAGCCATCAAAGTGAACGGTCGCGAACTAGCCGACTACTTCCCAAACAAGCTTCACCAGCAGCTAATCACCGACCCATTCACCATCCTTGAGCTTTCTGGTTCATACGATGTAGTGGCTCGTATCACCGGTGGTGGAACCGCAGGTCAGGCTGGCGCACTTCGTCTAGGTATTGCTCGTGCACTAAACGAGATCGACCGCGACAACAACCGCCCAAGCCTAAAGAAGGCTGGCTTCCTAAAGCGCGACCCACGTGTCATCGAGCGCAAGAAGGCCGGTCTAAAGAAGGCCCGTAAGGCTTCGCAGTTCTCGAAGCGTTAATCACTACCTAGCCTTCTCGGCACAGGGTAGCCTAACCTTATGGCTCGCTTATTCGGAACCGATGGCGTTCGCGGTCTCGCGAATGGAATCATCACTGCCGAACTCGCACTCAAAATCGCCCAGGCCGCCGCACGCGTCCTCGGGGAAGATGCCCGCAATGTTGGTCGTCGCCCTAGAGCCGTTATTGCCCGCGACCCAAGAATCTCAGGTAAGTTTCTATCCTCGGCGGTTGCCGCTGGGTTAGCGTCTTCCGGAGTAGACGTTTATGACGCTGGTGTAGTCCCAACTCCCGCAGCCGCCTTTCTAACCGCCGACATCGATGCTGACTTCGGCGTGATGATCTCGGCCAGCCACAACCCAGCACCAGACAATGGCATAAAGATTTTTGCAGCTGGTGGCCACAAGTTGGATGACCGCATTGAAGACGCCATCGAGGCGGCCATGGCGCTCGAACCGCTGCTCCCGATTGGTGCCGCAGTTGGAAACGTAACCCGTTTTGCGGATGCCGAAGATCGTTATCTGGTCCACCTGCTCAAATCTCTTCCCAACAAGCTCGATGGCTTGACCGTCGTGGTGGACTGTGCAAATGGTGCCGCCAGCAGTGTTTCCCCGGATGCCTTCCGTGACGCTGGCGCCAAGGTTATCGTCATCGGCGCCGACCCAGACGGCAACAACATTAACGAGGGTTGCGGGTCTACCCACCTCAGCGCCTTGAGGGCCGCCGTGCTCGAACACAAGGCCGATGCGGGTGTTGCCCACGACGGCGACGCAGACCGGTGCTTGATGGTTGACCACACCGGTGCGATTATCGATGGCGACCAAATCATGGCCATCCTCGCCCTAAGTATGAAGGCTCGCGGCGAACTTGCTCGCAATACCTTGGTGGCCACGGTGATGAGCAACCTAGGTTTACGCGTAGCCATGAAGAACGCAGGAATCACCATGCTGGAAACTGCGGTTGGCGACCGTTACGTTCTCGAAGAGATCCGTGAAAATGGTTACACATTAGGCGGCGAGCAGAGCGGCCATGTGATTCTCAGTCAATTTGCCACCACTGGCGACGGCGTGCTGACCGGCATGCGAGTTCTCGCCGAAGTTACCAAGTCGGGTAAGAGCCTTCATGAACTCGCAAGCCAAATCACAATCTACCCACAGGTTCTCATCAACGTGAAGGGTGTGGACCGAAACCGCGTCGACGACGAAGTCGTCCAGGCTGCGGTGAAAGAGGCTGAAGTCGAGCTCGGTGAGAGTGGCCGCGTGCTACTGCGTGCTAGCGGAACCGAACCCGTCATACGCGTCATGGTTGAAGCTGCGGAAATGGGTCAGGCTCAGGGCTGGGCCGAACGAATCGCCAGAGTCGTGGAGAAGCAGCTTGCTGTAAACTGAAAAATGTAACCGGGGGGAAACATGAAATCAAAACTAATCGTCTTGGTGGCCGCAGCGTCACTGTTATTACCAGCGCCGGCATTAGCGTCCACTCGTCCTTGCACCAGTTCCGAAGTTTCTTCAATTCAATCTCAGCAACGCACTGTCGATTCTCGCCAGAGAACTGTTAACACCGACCAGCAGAATTACAGCAACGCTCAGCAAAGACTAAACACCGCTAACGCCAGGGTCAATGACTTAGACGCCAAGCGCACCGCCTCGAAAAACAGGCTTTCTTCAATGCTTGTAGCTGCCGCGAAGAACCCAACCAAGGCAAAAGAGTACGCGGATCGCATTCAGGAAGAAAAGCGAACTTTGGCTTCAATCGAGAGTCAACACACTTCGGCAGTAAGAAATGCCAGCTACGCCAACACCGTTGCCAACAATGCTCTGTCAAAGTTGTCGCGAAGCCAAAAGGAATTAGGAAATCAGCAAGCCCAGCTGGCTTCGAAGCGTTCACGCTGCCGGATTTAGTTTCCGGCTTTAGGACTTGCGCAAAAGAACTTGATTCACGGCGTGGCTCGCACCCTTTTGGAGCACCAGAGTTGCTCGGGACAGCGTTGGCGCAATGTTGAGAATTAGGTTCGGCAGGTTGATGTTGTCCCAGAAACCTTCGGCCGTTGCCAACGCGTCTTCAAATTCCATCTCGGCATAGCGGTGGAAGTAGCTCTTCGGGTTGGTGAATGCACCAGCTCGAAGTTTTTTGAATCTATCCAAATACCACTGCTTGATGTCTTCGACCTCGGCGTCAACGTAAATCTTGAAATCAAAGAAGTCGCTTAGTGCTAGCGGCTGGTCTTTCTCGGGGTTTTGCAGAACGTTCAAGCCTTCAATGATCACGACGTCTGGTGCTTCGATCACAACCGACTCATCGGGTAGCCGGTCGTAGGCGAGGTGTGAGTAAACCGGAGCTTCTACGTGGTCTTTGCCAGACTTTATGTCGCTCACAAACTTTAGAAGAGCCTTACGGTCATAGCTCTCAGGAAAGCCCTTGCGAGCCATAAGGCCTCGGCGTTCGAGTTCGGCATTCGGGTAAAGAAAGCCGTCGGTGGTGATTAGCGAAACCTTAGGGGTACCCTCCCAGCGGCGAAGTAATTCCGCCAAAAGCCTGGCGACCGTGGACTTACCAACCGCAACGGAACCGGCGATGCCGATGATGAACGGAACCCGCTTCGCTCGCTGCCCTAGAAACTGGCTGGTTACTGCGTGAAGTTTTTGAGTTTCGGCTACATACAGATTTAGTAGGCGGCTGAGCGGAAGGTAAACGTCCGCCACTTCTTGAAGATCTAGGACGTCGCCCAAGCCCTGAATTTGCTTGATTTCTTCGGCGGTGAGCGGCTGTTCGGTGCTTCGACCTAGTTCGGCCCAATCCGATCTAGCGATTACGACGAAGGGGGAAACTTCACCCTTGCCTTGTGGTCCTCTGTCTTCAGCCATCAGTATTCAATTGTGGCGTAAATTGGTTGTTATGTGTGGAATTGTCGGTTACGTAGGCCCCAAATCGACGGTAGAAGTCTTACTGGGCGGGCTTCGACGCTTGGAGTACCGAGGTTACGATTCCGCCGGCATCTCGATGATTACCTCACAAGGCCTGGAGACTCGCAAAAAAGCTGGCAAACTTCAGAACCTGGTTGAAGAGATTGAAGCTCATCCAATGCAGTCGGGGAAGATCGGTATCGGCCACACCCGCTGGGCCACTCACGGAGCCCCAACCGACGGCAATGCTCACCCGCACCTCGGTGGATCGCGCCATAAACTTTCACTAATTCACAATGGCATCATCGAAAACTTTTCTGAGCTCAAGGCCGAGCTAGTTGCTTCTGGAACAAAGTTCGCCTCAGACACCGACAGCGAAGTGGCAGCCCACCTGATTGCTCGTGAATACGATAAGTCGCAGGATCTAGAAGCGTCATTTCGTTCGGTCGTCAACCGGCTTCACGGCGCTTTTACGATTCTGGTAATTCACGAAGACCACCCGGATATGGTTTTGGCCGCTAGGCGAAACGCACCTTTGGTGATTGGACTTGGCGAAGGAGAGAACTATCTGGGTTCCGACGTTGCCGCTTTCGTGGAGCACACCAAACGTGCCATTGCAGTGGGCCAGGACGAAATTGTCGTTTTGAAGGCTGATTCGGTTTCGGTTTCGACCTTTGCGGGAGCAGCGGTTCAAACCGAAGAGTTCACGGTTGACTGGGATGCTACTGCTGCCAGTAAGGGCGGGTGGCCTTCGTTCATGGCCAAGGAAATCGCTGATCAACCGCAGGCGGTAGCAGACACCCTGATGGGTCGAGTCGATTCTGAAGGGCACGTTTCAATTCCTGAACTGGCTGGGCTATCTGCCGACGAAATCAAAAACATCGACCGCATCATCATCGTCGCCTGTGGCACCGCTTCCTACGCTGGCGATATTGCCAAGTACGCAATTGAGAAGTGGTCGCGCATTCCGGTTCAGGTTGAGCTCAGCCACGAGTTCCGCTACCGCGACCCGATTGTTACCAAGAACACGCTGATTGTTGCCATCTCACAGTCTGGCGAAACCATGGACACCCTCATGGCCACTCGCTACGCAAGAGACCTCGGAGCCAAGGTGCTTGCGATTTGCAATACCCAGGGCGCAACTCTGGCTCGCGAATCCGATGCCACAATTTACACTCACGCCGGACCTGAGGTTGCCGTGGCTTCGACCAAGGCTTTGG
>JBIKJD010000013.1:0-17833 GCA_044361205.1 Rhodoluna sp. | reverse complement strand
GTTCATGTTCTCGCACTCAACCCTGATTTCCGATTGGTTTTGCTCTTGCGGCCGGTGTGCTTTTCGACGCGTTCGTAGTGAGGCTTTTGATCATGCCGGCCGTGCTCAGACTTTTGGGTAAGTCGGCTTGGTGGATTCCAAAGTGGCTCGACCGGATTTTGCCGGACGTTGACGTTGAGGGCGCGAAGCTCCAGCGCTAATCCAGCAGGGCGGCCATCTGCTTCTGAATAATCTTGGCAGCTTGCTCTGGCATGAGCCGAGAAAGTTTGTCCATGATTTTGGCGTCGCTTCCGGCGAACCCGTGGAAACGATTCTGCTCGAACGCTTCGATGATTGCGGCAGCAGCCTCGGGCGATGGTAGCACTTTGAAGTTACCGGCTTTGGCGGCCATGGCCTTAGCCTCCTTCGGAGTGATCGCCTTGGAGTTTGTGGAAATGTTGGTTCCGATTGCGCCTGGGAAGAACAGGCAAACTCCAATCTTTGTGTTGGCAAGTTCCGAGCGCAGCCCTTCGGTGAACAGTTTCACCGCGGCTTTAGAAGCACCGTAAATCGTCTGCCCAGGAACTGGCACATAGCCGCCCATGCTGGAGACATTTAGAATCTGGGCCTCTGGTCGTTCCGATAGCAGCGGGAGAAATTCCTTGACCATGTGAACCGTGCCGAAAAAGTTCACGTTAAAGACACGGTGAAAGTCTTCGTAAGACAAGTCGGCGACCGTTCTGAATTTGTGAATAATCCCCGCGATGTTCATCAGACCATCGACTTGGCCGTGCTTCGCGATTACCGCTTTGGGCAGCTTTGAAACCGCAAGCTGGTCGGATATGTCGACCACGTGAAGTGAAAGTTTTTTGCTAGGACCTCCGGCAAGAGTTTGAGTTTCGATGAGGTTGGCTTCATTCACATCGATGGCAGCCACGCTTGCGCCGGCTTTCAATAGTTGCAGCGTAACGTCGCGGGCAATCCCGTTGCCGGCACCGGTTACCACGATGACTTTGTCTTGAACCTTCATGTTTTCCTCCAATTCCTGAAAAACTTCTTTTCAGTAATTTCAGACTACGCCTATCGGCTTTGATTACAGGCCGTGGTTCTTTCTGAACACTGCGACGATGGCGTTGGCGTGGCCGTGACCCATGGCATGTTCGGTTTTTAGCCAGGTGACCTGCTCACCGTGCTTGCGGTCTTTTACCTGTTCGAGCAACTTCATCCAGTGATTGATTGGCTGTCCGTAGGTTTTCTCAATCGATGGGAAGTAACTCGCTGGGCCTTTTACCTGTTCAGTCATTTTGTAACTCTTTCATTTATCCCATCCAGAATCAACTGAATCCCAATGCTCAATCCCGATGAGTCGATGTCATCTAGGTTATCTACGACGCCAAGTGAGTTCGCTTGCATTCGCTGTTGCTCGTGCCAAACCTGACCTAGCACCAGGAATTGAATTGATTTTGCTGCTGCCACCCGCAGCTTCTGATCGTCTACCTCGATTGCGCCGAAGATTCGCTCAAGGAAACCGTTTGCTCCTAGCCCGAGAGCCAAGGTGCTCGAAACAATCTCGGCACCGTCTCGAAAGGCAAGTAATGCGTCTCTAAATGCCAAAGCCTCGGCCGTTGCATTGATTCGCCAGTCTGAATGCTTGTCTACTTGTTTTGAAAAGGCAACAATGGTGTTCGAAATCTCGGCCAGAAGTTCTTGCTTGCTCTCGAAGTGCCAGTAAATGGCGCTCGGCTGTAAATCGAGAGAAGCTGCGAGCTTTCTCATCGTGAAGTCCGGCAGGCCAACCTCTTCGAGCAGGCGCATGGCGGCGCCAAGCACATCGGCTTTCGAATAACGAGTTGCATTCATCTTGGAGAAATACTAACCTGAACAGTGTTCAGGAAGGAACTGACTTGAAACTGGAACTGCGCGACTACCCACGAATTGCCATCTTTGTTGGCCTGATTGCGGCACTCGGAGTCATTCCAGCCATTCAAGTTATCCCTGGTGTTCCGGTTACGGCCCAGACTCTGGGAGTAATGCTGGCAGGCGCCGTCCTCGGTAGCTATCGCGGTACGCTCGCAGTTTTGATGTTTGAACTTCTCACCCTGGCAGGTTTGCCACTGTTGGCAGGCGGCCGCGGCGGTCTATCGGCGTTCGTTGGACCAACCGCTGGATATCTATTCGGCTGGATCATCGGGGTTTGGGTGATTGGGTTCGTGATCGAGAACCTTCCTAAGGTTCCACTCTTCCTAAGTTCTCTCCTCGCATTCGTCCTTGGTGGAATTGTTGCCATCTACGTTCCAGGAATCCTCTGGTACGCCTATACGCAGAATGCTCCCGTGCTCGCTGTGGCTCAGGGAAACCTTGTATTCCTGGTCGGAGACAGTCTAAAAATCGCAGTTGCTTTGGCGGTGCTAATTGCTTTGAAAGCCGCCTACCCCAAGGCGCTTAGGTAGCAGTGGCGAAAGGCATTAGCCTCACCAACGTAACGGTTGCATTTGATGGAAACCCGGTTCTTCGGAATGTAACTTTCGAAAGCACCGCAAAATCGATTGTGGTTATCGGGAGTAATGGTTCAGGTAAATCCACTTTTGCAAGACTTCTAAACGGGCTGGTAAAGCCGACCAGTGGCGAAGTTTCGGTTTACGGAAAAACCCCAGATACCAAACAAGCCAGCTTCCTATTCAGTAACCCAGACCTCCAAATCGTCATGCCCACTGTCTTTGAAGATGTCGCCTATACGCTCTCCGGTTTGAAGCTGAACGCGGCCGAAGTGAGATCGCGAGTTCAGGCGGCTCTCGAACTGGTGGGTTTGGAAGATCTAGAACAAGCCAACTGCCACGAGCTTTCCTCTGGGCAGAAGCAGCTCCTGGCGTTGGCAAGCGCGGCAGTCCGAAAGCCAAAACTCCTAATCGCCGATGAACCAACCAATCTCCTCGACTTGGCAAACGCCAGGCGAATTAGCAAGTTACTGGACAACATCCCATCCGATCAGCTGGTGCTGATTACCCACGATCTCGAATTGGCTCAGGCCTGCGAAGAAGCGATCTGGTTTGAAGAGGGAATCCTAAAGTCGGTTGGTAAGCCGACCGAACTCATCGAGACTTACCGAAAGTTCTCCCGTTGATCAGCCTTTATCAATCGGGAAACTCTTTTCTACATCGACTCCCGGCCGGGCTCAAACTTGCGGCACTATTCATCGTCCTAGCTGCGATTGGACTGTCGACTGCCCACCCCTACTTAGCGGCGACGAGTTTTCTATTCACCTGGATGCTCTATTTGATGGCAGGAGTTTCACCCAAGAGGTTCCTGCTCCAAGTTTGGAGGTTTAGCTACATCGCGCTTTTCGTTTTCTTGCCACAGCTTTATTTTGGAGGCATCGAAAGGGCCTTCGGATTCACGCTTGTAACCCTGAGTGCACTGCTCTTAGCTGCGCTGCTCTCCATCACCACCCGAACCATCGAGTTGGTGGAAATAATGCAAAAAGTTTCGCGCTCCAAATCCTTCGCTCTAATCGTGGCGCTGAGCATCAACTCGATTGCCCTTGTTTCGGACCTCGCCAAGAACATCGGTGAGGCTTCTGCCGCACGAGGAGTGAAACCCAATCGCATCCGGCAAATCGTGACCCTATTTGTGGTCTCCCTGAAATTTGCCGACGACTATGCGGAGAGCTTGGCTGCCAGAGGCATCAGAGTCTAATTAGCTCGTTTCGTAGCGGGGCTCAAAATCGCCGAGCCGAGCATTAGAACCAGAGGAACAGTAAACGCTACATACAGACCAAATTCTTGTCCGAGTGCGCCAAGGGCTGGTCCGACCGAAACGCTTGAAAAATAAACCAGTGTGATCATTAGGTTGATTCTCGCCGGAGATCGCGCTGGGTCGTCACTTAGGGCATTACCTGCCATCGGGAATCCTAGAGCCAATCCGGCACCCCAAAGCACTATCCCTAAATACGGCTGAGCTAAGACCGAATCGAAGATGAAAACCGCGATACCGCTGCTGGTGACCAGGGTTGAAAGCAAAATGGTTCGAAAGCGTCCCAGGAAGTCGACTACGAAACCGCCAAGAACCCTCGTTGCTGTGATAACTACCCAGAACAAACCGAATGCGTTTGCCGCGTCGGCAGGAGTGAACCCGGCATTCTCGAGAGCAATCGGTAGCCAGGTGCCTGCGCTCAATTCAGCGATGATGAAGGAGAGCCCGATTAGCGCTACGACGAGAGTGCGCGGCTCTCTCCAAACCGAGCGAGCGACGGCTTTGTTTTCTCGAACCTTCTCGGTATCAAGTTGGAATAATTGACGTTTCGGTAGATTGAAGCCTGCCCAGACAGCACTCCCCAAAACGATTGCAGCAATCAAAATGTAGTTGAAAGTCAAACTCAGGTTATTGCCAAGCATCCAACCGCTGAGGCCTGCGGCAACCATCATTCCAACTCCAAATGTCGAATGAATGATCGGTAGCAGACTGCGTTTCGCTTGCTTGTCGACTTCAGTGCCCTCGTAGTTGCTAATGAAATCCATTAGAGCCATTGGTAGACCCATGGCCAGAATCAGAAGGCAGCTAATCCACAAGTCTCCGGCGGGAATCGAAAATGCTAAACCAACCATGGACAAAGACCCGATGGTAAAACTGGCGATTGTGAGCGCCCCTGCCCCGAACCGTCGATGCATTCCGTTCGCGAAGAATATGCCAATCAAACCTCCGAGTGGAAATAGCATCACCACCAATCCCATTTGGGCGGTTGTGAGTTCCAAATACTCTTTCACTTCTGGGCTTCGGCTTTGCCAGGTTGCAAAGAGAAGGGCTCGAGCAAAAAAGGTAAGCGCCGTCGCAATAAACCAGATTCCGACTTTAGGGTTTTTGCTCATTTGTTCAGGCTAGCAAAGGCAGTTGTGGAAAACTTCAAGTATGAGTTCAAATGAAATTACTCGTGACCTACTCTGGCCAAAATCCGGCGACTTCCAAGTTGTTGCGGAACTCGTGCGAGACGGGTTGGTCGAGTCTCGTCATTCGGGTATTGCCGCACTCGTAGGCCCAGACGGAAAAGTCATTGAAGAAATCGGTAAATCCAAGCGACTCATTTTTCCAAGAAGTGCGGTTAAACCGCTTCAAGCTGTTGCTGTTAGAAAAATGGGTCTCGAACTGGCCGGAGCCGAATTGGCAATTTCGGCTGGCAGCCATCAGGGGACTGCCGCGCACGCTCAGCTTGTGATCGATATATTGGCTTCAGCAAAGCTCACCACCGACGACTTGCAGTGTCCAGTGGCCTGGCCGGGCAACGTCGAAGCAGCCCAACAGGCCAGTGAGCAGAAACGCGAATACTTCAACTGCTCTGGAAAGCACGCGGGATTTTTGGCAGCCTGCGTCCACGGTGGGTTGGACACCAAAACTTATTTAGAGCAAAGCCATCCCTTGCAAGAGCAAATCGTGGAAACCCTCGAAGAGTATGCGGGAGAGAAGATCCTGTTCAGCACTGCCGACGGTTGTGGGGCTCCACTCCACACTCTGACCGTTGAAGGTTTAGCTCGGGCAATTGGAAAATTCACCGCTACCGACACCGAGATTGTCGACGCGATGCTGCAGAACGCTTGGGCGGTTGATGGAGAGGGAACTCCAGACACACTCATCATGGAGGCGGGATTTATTGCCAAACTCGGAGCCGAGGGCGTGTTTGTCATCGGCACTCGTTCCGGTTACGGGGTTGCCGTCAAGATTGCCGACGGTAGCCTGAGAGCCGCACCGCTGGTTGCCCTAGGTCTTCTTCGCAAACACGACCTGATCGAGGTTTCGGTTTATGAAACCCTGGTCGAGCAAATTGCAACCAAAGTCACCGGCGGCCACAAGGTCACCGGCAAACTCACGATTACCAACTAGGACGCATCATCTACGACTCACCGAAAGCCAATAGCTACGGAATTTCCCTAGCCTTCATCAGTGCCATTCTGTTTGGCTTGAACGCGTCAACCACAAACGTTGTGATTAACGCGGGAATTCCCGCAGATCAGCTGGTTCTCATTCGCTCTGCCGTTTCCGCACTCTTGGCTGGCGCCGTCCTAGTTTTTACCAATCCGAGGGCGTTCAAGGTGACCTGGCGGGAAGTGCCCATGCTTATGGCGTTTGGAGTAATTGGCCTTGCATTGATGCAGTGGGCATACTCAATGGCCGTTTCAACTCTTCCGGTTGGGATCGCGCTGCTTTTTGAGTACACCGCGATCATCATCGTGCCGATTGCGGCAAGGATATTTTTCAAACAAAAGACCACGCGAGTCTTTTGGTATGGCGTTGCTCTGGTTCTGACCGGTCTTTTGGTGGTTAGCCAGATTTGGGCGGGTGGACTCAATCCGGTTGGAGTTTTCTACGCATTGCTAGCGGCCGTGCTCTTGGCGTTCTATTTCCTGATGGGTCAATATTCGGGGCTCACCAGAGATCCACTTTCAACGATGTTCTACACGATGTTGATCGCCACACTGTTTTGGGCAATAGCTGGCGGAGGTGCCAATTGGTCATTTGACTTGGGTCAAGTAATCAGCCTTTCTGGAAACTTGAGCGACGTCGAAGCGCCACTTTGGGTTCCGCTAGCGTGGCTCACCGTCATGGGTTCGTTTGTTCCAATGGCAATGGGTTTCATGTCGTTGAAGTTGACCACGGCAGCCAAGGTTAGCGTCACTCAAACCGCCGAACCTGTCTTTGCATTTTTATTCGGCTGGCTTTGGTTGGCACAGTCGATCAATTGGCTTCAGGCTCTCGGAGGCCTTCTGGTGATTGCTGGAATCCTTATTGCTCAGAAGGCAAAGACCTTAAACAAGGCTGATAAGTAGATAAAAGCGCACAAGGCGTGCGAGAATGACTCTTGAATGGAGTGATTCAAATTTGTCCAACGAAGAACGAAACTAAACACGATCCAGCCGGTTGGCGCAATGTCCCTGAGACGAGCCGCCCCCTAGACCCAGCCAGAGTTGCAGAACTCTTAGCTAAGGAATGGGAAACCTTTCGAAAAGGTACCCCCAAATCCGGGCAACACAACAAGGTAGCTTCAAAGGTTCTGCCCATGGGTGTAACCTCTAGCTTCCAGCACTGGGACCCCTGGCCCATTTCAGTGGTATCTGCCAAGGGTGCCTACGTAACCGATGTTGACGGTCGACAGCTTCTTGACCTCTCAATGGGTTTCGGCGCCATGCTGGTAGGTCACCTTCACCCTAAGGTTGTGAAGCGCGTCAAGGAAGCTCTAGACAGCACCGGAACCCTGTTCGTGACCCCGTCACCGACAGCCACCATTGCTGCTGAGGCTTTCAAGAAGCGTTTCGGCCTAGACATGCTTCGCTTCACCAACTCGGGCACCGAGTCACTGATGTACGCGGTTCGTACCGCACGCGCAGTGAACGGCAAGCGCGGCGTTGTGAAGATCGAGGGCGGTTACCACGGCGGTTACGACCCGCTGCAGGTGTCGGTGAAGCCGCCACTATCGGCAATTGGTGACCCAGAGAAGCCAACCCCGTACATTCCTTCCGAGGTAACTGCCGGCGACGTCTACGTGGTTCCCTACAACAACCTTCCTTACCTGGAGAAAATCTTCAAGAAGAACCACAAGAAGATCTCTTGCTTCGTGCTTGAGCCAGTTCTTGAGAACCTCTCGATTGTTTTGCCAGACAAGGGATACCTAAAGGGTGTTCGCGACCTCTGCGACAAGTACAACATCGCACTAATCTTCGACGAGGTAAAGACCGGTCTAACCGCCGGCGCTCGAGGTGGCGCGGTTCGTCTGGGCGTCAAGCCAGACCTAATCACCATGGCTAAGAGTATCGGTGGAGGTCTGCCAGTGGCAGCCTTCGGCGGTAAGCAGAAGTACATGGACGCAGTCGTTGACGGTCGAATGGCTCACTACGGAACCTATAACGGTAACCCGCTAGTGATGGCGGCAGTTATGGCTGTTGACGAAATCTGTACCGATGAGGCTATGGCTAAGGCTGAGAAGATCAACCTTGAAGCCATGCAGAAGATGGACAAAATCATCGCCGAATTTGAGCTTCCTGCTCACACCATCGGCTTTGGTATCAAGGGTGCCGTCATCTGGTCAACCACACCGGTTCGAAACTACCGCGACTACAAGGCAACCGACTTTGAGATTGCCGAACTATCGTGGCTGTGGGGTGTCAACCGTGGCATCCTTACCCCTCCTGGGCTAGACGAGCAGTGGCTCGTCTCGTTGGCTCACACCAGCAAAGACATGAACAAGATGGTGGATGCCTTCCGTGAAATGGCGAAAGCTCTTCGCGCCTAATTAAGTAAATAAAGAATCCGCCAGACCAGTGCAGGTTTGGCGGATTCTTTTTAGCTTTTTAGTTTCCGGTCAGTTCGGAAACGTTTCCAAGAATCTCGTCGAACTCTTCAGCGGTTAGATAGCCAAGATCCATTGCTGCCTGGCGAACGGTCAGACCACCTTCGGATGCGCGTGTGGCGATTGCAGTGGCCTTTTCGTAGCCGATGGTTGGGCCTAGAGCGGTGACCAAACCGATCGAGTTCTCCACGGTTGATCGCAGGTAGTCGACGTTGGCTGTAATTCCGTCAACGCAGAGGTCGGCAAACACGCGGCATCCGCGCTTTAGGTAGGCGATCGACATGTTTAGAGAACGAGACATGATTGGCTCGAATGCGTTCAACTGAAGCTGGCCTGCTTCCGACGCCATGGTCACGGTGAGGTCGTTGCCGATCACAGTGAAGGCAATCTGGTTGATGACCTCTGGAATAACCGGGTTGACTTTGCCGGGCATGATCGATGAACCGGCTTGGCGGGCTGGGAGGTTGATTTCGCCAAAGCCTGCGCGTGGCCCGGATGAAAGAAGACGAAGGTCGTTGGCAATCTTTGATTGCTTGGCGGCAATTCGCTTGAGTAGGCCAGAAGCCGTGATGAAAACACCCGTGTCCTGCGTGGCCTCGATCAGGTTCATCGCCGGGGTGAAGGTGTGTCCGGTGATTTCCGATAGGTGCTTGGCGACCAAATCGGTGTAGCCCTCTGGTGCATTGAGACCTGTGCCAATCGCGGTTCCACCTAGGTTGATTTCGCTGATTAGCGGGAGCATGTTTTTGATTCGTTCGATGTCTTCACGAATCATGATTCCGTAGGTGCTGAACTCCTGACCTAGGGTCATTGGCACTGCGTCCTGGAGCTGGGTGCGACCCATCTTGATGACGTCTCGGAATTCGTGAGCCTTGCGTTCGAATGCCTCGCAAAGGTACTGCATCTCGACCATTAGGTCTTTGAAGTCGATCACCAACGCGACCTTGATTGCGGTTGGGTAAACGTCGTTGGTTGACTGTGAAGCGTTGACGTGGTTAAGGGGATGAAGTTTGTCGTACTGACCCTTTTCGAAACCCAACTTTTCGAGGGCGCGGTTAGCAATAACCTCGTTGGCGTTCATGTTGGTTGAAGTTCCAGCACCACCCTGAATAGCATCAACGACGAATTGGTCGTTTAGGGTGCCGGCGATCACGTCGTTGCAGGCAGCGTCGATAGCGTGGAAGAGCTCATCTTCTAGTTCACCGAGCTCGTTGTTGGCGCGAGCGGCCGCCTGCTTGACCTGACCGAGTGCAACCACCTGGGAAGGGTAGTGGCCGATTGGTACCAGGGAGATTGGAAAGTTTGTTATGGCTCTAAGTGTGTGAATTCCCCAGTAGGCATCTGCTGGAACTTCTAGGTCACCGAGTAAATCGTGTTCAATGCGCCTTTGCATTTAGTTTTCCTTTGGTCTTGTTAGAAGTCTATTCCAAAGGTCGAGCCAGAGTTATTTGATGAAGCGAATCGAAAGCGGGTAT
This sequence comes from Rhodoluna sp., assembly GCA_044361205.1. Lineage (GTDB taxonomy): Bacteria > Actinomycetota > Actinomycetes > Actinomycetales > Microbacteriaceae > Rhodoluna. The sequence continues at coordinate 8,050 of JBIKJD010000013.1, read as the reverse complement.
TTGTAAAACTCGCCCTGGCTAGCTTTCACGGCTGCAATGATTCGGAAAATGGTGAAAACAATCGGAATCACCCAAACGACTAACAATCCGACGATTGAGACCGCCAGGAACACAAACGATAAAAGCATGGTCAGACCAAAGTTGAACGACTCTTTGCTGTGGTGAGAAACGAGTCTTCCCTGGTCTTTGAAAATCAGCCAAGCAACGAGTGGGCCGAAGAATTCAAATGGGATGCCAACCAAATGAATGAGAATCGAGAGCAGGCGCTCGTTCGAAGGGGTCAGATTCATAGGTTTGGCGTAAGGGTTGTCGTTATTACTCATTTCTCAATTATCACGCCGAGATCGCGTTTGTATGCCAAAATTCGTTTCACCTTTTCGATCATCATTGCTCGCGGTAAGCGTCCACTGGTAACCGCTTCGGTCACCCGGGTGATTAGCGAGCTCGGTCCGGAGCAGACCAATGCCACATCTACTCCGGTCTCCAGTGAGCGAATCGCGGCCTCGGCAATGTCTCCCTTCAGACCTTTCGTTGCGCCACCCATCGAAAGGGAGTCGGTGATGATCAACCCTTCAGGGCCAACCTGTTCGCGAAGAAGCGCCAGTGCTGCTTTGGAACGGCTGGTTGGGGTTTTCGGTTCGGTTAGACCGGGCACGATTAGATGTCCAACCATCACCGCAGTTATTCCGCGTTCGAATGCGTAATTGAAGGGTATTAAGTCTGAGTTTTGCAATTCTTCCAACGAAGGAACAACACCGGGCTTGGCGTGAGTATCAACAGCTCGACCATGTCCTGGCCAGTGCTTGATCACCGGCAGAACATCGGCATCCTTTAGTCCCTCCGCCCAAGCCAAAGCCTTTCGCCCAGCCGCAGAAGGTTTGGATGAAAATCCACGACGTGATTGCGCGATGAAGAAGCCTGGAACATTCAGATCGGCAACAGGGGAAAACGCAATGTCAACACCCAGGGCCTTCATGCGCTTGCCATACTCGAAGGCCGTCTTGCGCACTCTGGCATCTGACCAACCACCCATGGTCGTAGCCGAGGGGAGAGTGTAAATCGCACGGCGAAGTCTCTGAACGTCGCCGCCCTCTTCATCGCTGGCAATCACCGGCGTTATTCCGTTCCGAGCCTGAGTTTTTAGGTAGTTCACCTGCGACTTCAAGTTTGGAGAAGCACCTGTGCCCACCAAGGCCACTCCGCCAAGGCCTCGGCGCACGTACTTTGCCACATTCTTGAGATTTGGGGCACTAGAGCAGATGAAGATCGTTTGAGCAGCGAGAGCTTCATCGGTCCAGTTTTCCGGATGGTTGGCGTCAACCAATGGCTCAGGTGCAATTCTCGCGTTTGCGGGGCTAGTCAAAAAACCTAGGCTCAGCGTCACCGTGAGAGTCACAGCCGCCAAACGTAGAATTCTTTTGAGCATCGTTCAATGCTAATCACCAAAATGAATCTCTCGGGATCGCCAGTTTTTGGAATTACAGTCCAGGTTTTTTGGTTACAGTTTCTGACCTGCACTTTAAGGAGAAGTAATCATGGAAGCAAAATGCCCGGTACCACACGGTTCGAACACCGCATCAAGCCAGACCCCAATGAGTTGGTGGCCTAATGCACTAAACCTTGACATCCTGCACCAGCACGACACCAAGGTCAACCCGCTTGGCAAGAACTTCAACTACCGCGAGGAACTGAAGAAGCTAGACGTGGATGCCCTGAAGGCAGATCTCCACAAACTAATGACCGACAGCCAGACCTGGTGGCCTGCCGACTGGGGTCACTACGGTGGTCTGATGATTCGCATGGCGTGGCACTCGGCCGGTTCTTACCGAACCGCAGATGGCCGTGGCGGTGGCGGCACTGGCAACCAGCGCTTTGCACCGCTGAACTCCTGGCCAGACAACGTGAACCTAGACAAGGCTCGTCGTTTGCTATGGCCAGTAAAGAAGAAGTACGGCAACAAGGTTTCTTGGGCCGACCTAATGATTTTGGCTGGAAACATCGCCTACGAGTCGATGGGTCTCAAGACCTTCGGCTTCGGTTTTGGTCGCGAAGACATCTGGCAGCCGGAGAAAGACATCTACTGGGGTTCGGAGACCGAGTTCTTGGCTCCTAGCGAACAGCGTTACACGGACCTCGAGAAGCCAAACACCCTTGAGAACCCTCTCGCTGCAGTACACATGGGTTTGATTTACGTAAACCCTGAAGGCGTGAACGGCAACCCTGACCCCATCAAGACCGCAGGCCACATTCGTGAAACCTTCGCCCGCATGGCTATGAACGACGAAGAAACCGTAGCGCTCACCGCCGGTGGTCACACTGTTGGAAAAGCTCACGGTAACGGTAACGCAGCGAACCTCGGCCCTGCCCCTGAAGGCGCCGACATTAGCGAAGCCGGCTTCGGTTGGATGAATCACAAGACTCGCTCGGTAGGCCGCGACACCGTTTCCAGCGGCATCGAAGGTGCCTGGACTACCAACCCAACTAAGTGGGACAACGGCTACTTCTACCTACTCTTCAACTACGAATGGGAGCTCACCAAGTCTCCAGCGGGAGCCCACCAGTGGAAGCCTGTAAACATCAAGGACGAAGATCGCCCGGTTGATGTTGAAGACCCTTCGATTCGTCTGGACCCAATGATGACCGACGCCGACATGGCGATGGTTAAGGATCCGATTTACCGCGAGATCTCTGAGCGCTTCTACAAGGACCCTGAGTACTTCTCGGAAGTCTTTGCTCGCGCCTGGTTCAAGCTAACCCACCGTGACATGGGGCCGAAGGTTCGTTACGTTGGCCCAGACGTGCCGGCAGAAGACCTCATCTGGCAGGACCCAGTTCCAGCTGGAAACCACGACTACGACATCTCGGCTCTGAAGTCGAAGATTGCCGCTAGCGGTCTTTCCATCGGAGAACTTGTTTCAACCGCTTGGGATTCTGCCCGAACCTTCCGCGGGTCAGACCTGCGAGGTGGAGCAAACGGAGCTCGTATTCGTTTGGCACCTCAGAAAGACTGGGAGGGCAACGAGCCAGAACGTTTGGCCAAGGTTCTTTCCGTTCTGGAGCCACTAGCCAAGGAAGCCGGCGCATCTCTAGCCGACACCATTGTGTTGGCAGGAAACGTTGGCGTTGAAAAGGCAGCCAAGGCGGCCGGACACAACGTGGCAATTCCTTTCGCAGCAGGTCGCGGAGACGCAACTCAGGAACACACCGACGTTGAGTCGTTTGCTCCGCTAGAGCCAATCCACGACGCCTACCGCAACTGGGTCAAGAAGGACTACGTGGTCAGCCCAGAAGAGCTGATGCTTGACCGCACTCAGCTCATGGGCCTAACCGCACCTGAGGCAACCGTTCTCATTGGTGGAATGCGTGTGCTTGGCACCAACTACGGAGGCACGAAGCACGGTGTACTAACCGAGCGCGAGGGCCAGCTTACGAACGACTTCTTCGTGAACCTAACCGACATGGATTTGGTTTGGGAACCAGCTGGAGAGAACCAGTACCGTATGCGCAACCGCAACACCGGCGAAGTTAGGTTCACCGCAACCCGTGTTGACCTTGTATTCGGTTCAAACTCAATCCTTCGTTCATACGCCGAGGTTTATGCCCAGGACGACAACCAAGAGAAGTTTGTTGAAGACTTTGTGGCTGCCTGGGTAAAGGTAATGAACGCGGATCGCTTCGATCTGATCTAGCCTCCAGCCATGGCTTATCCCACGATCAAAGGCATGAGAATCGTTGAGCTAGGGGATCCTGGTGAAATGAGAACTCGTTTGCTCAATCACGTGCTCGATGGGAACAAGCGCGCCACGGCAGGCGCCCTCCAGTTTGATTACGAAGAGGGTGAGCCGGTCGAAGTGGTTGGCGAGAAGATGGCTTTGGTTGGGAACCTCGGCGAACACGTTGCAACGATTCAAATCACACGAGTTGACATTGCAAGGTTCGCCGAGGTTACCGACGAGTTTGCCCTCGCCGAAGACGAGGGTGATCTAACCGGGGATGACTTCCGCAAAAGCCACTATGCCTACTGAACGTCGTGCGGTTATGAAATCAACGACGACACCGTCGTGGTCTGCGCCTATTTCGATCTGATTGAAGACCTGCGGTAAGTTCGAACAATGAGCGATTTGAATGAGGTTGGCGCAGCCGACAACTGGATTTGTTGGTTGTGCGACCAGCCGGTCGACCCTGATGCGTCGGTGAACTCAGACCTCGGTCCTAGCGTGGATGGCTACAATTCAACGCGAGTGAAGAAGGGTAAGCCTTACGTGGAGCGATTGGCTCACCGCATGTGCAACACCATGAAGGGTAAGAACAAGCCGGTAGCTCCTTGGTCCAAAGACATCTTTGTGGTCGACCCGACTCCACTGGTAGAAGTTGTGGAAAGACTTGACCGCAAAGGTGGCCGCGAAGTTGTGGCACGTTGCCCAGACCTAAACGACGCTCAGGAAGCTTCCGATTGGTTGCTGGACCGACTCTCGAGGCTGGCTCCCGGCGTAAATTTCAGCACCGAACTCAACCCTGGCGGCGGGCAGTACATGCTGGTTCTTCGCGTCAATTAGGGCTGGAAGACTTCGATTCCACGCTCAAGCGCCGCTTTGGCTAAAGCCTTATCGGTTGTTGCGAGGATTGAGTCCTCTGATAAAGCCAGGTGAAGAGAGCAAACATCGGTCATCTTCAGACCGGTCTCGGCACGCAACTTTGCCAACGATTCAGTTTGGTGCAGGGAATTCACGTCGAGCTTTACCCCGAGACCTTCGATGCCAGCCTTGAACGCTTCATGAACTCCCGCTTTGATTGGGTAAACCATGATTTCGGCGTGGTTGATCGCCGACATTACAAACTTGTCGGCGGTTGTCTGAAACATGAAGTCCACCGCCCATTTGTGGTGAGGGTCTTTGTCGTCGTAGAGGCCTATTAGTACTCCGGCGTCGAGAACTATTCTGGCCACGAAGCTCTCATCTCTTCGCGCCAATTTGAGGGCCAAACGCCAGGCATACTCCCCGCGACTTCCATGATGGCTTTCCGTCTCGATTCGATTTGCTCTTGAAATTCCGCCTCAACTGACTGAATTCCGCGGTCGAGCAGTCGCCTGAGTAATTCGGCCCGTTCATCGGCGATTTCAGGCCATAGGCGGGCTGCGTCGTCGATTGCCTTGGCAAGCGCGTCGCTTTCGGTGATCATGTGTCTGTTTCTAAGAGTTGGCATGGCAAAAGTGTAACACTCTATAGATTTGAGCAACACCTTTCATTTGGTGTTGGAAGTGGTGAGAAACTTGAATCATCATGAATGCTTCTAAGACATCCCCCTTTGTCCTGTTCAAGTTCTTTGCGCTAGCCGAGGCGGTTACCTGGACGCTACTTATTAGTGCGCTGATTCTGCGGGCCACTGCTAACCCTTCGCCGCTAGTGCTCACCATTGCTGGAAGCATTCACGGAGCTGTGTTTCTTGGCTACGGCGTGATCTCGGCTTTGGTTGGCGTTAACCAGCGCTGGGGTTTTTGGAAGATTGCACTTGGCACGGCACTGGCTATCGTGCCATACGCAACCATCCCGTTTGAGCGAGCTGTTCACAAGAGTGGCTCCCTCGAGGGCGAGTGGCGCAAGAATCACTCAGGTCTAAAAAGCGATGACCACTGGTTCGATCGACTCTTCCGCTGGTTCATTAATCGCCCGGTCTTGCTCGCGCTGGCACTGGTTGCCGTCGTGGTTGTTATCTTCAGTGTTTTGATCTATCTTGGGCCACCGAGTGAGTGGGCTAAATAGTCACATCGACTACAAATTTCGGGAAATTTTCGATAGTATTTACACAATCAATGAATAATTTCCGCAAATGGAGTCAATGATGACAAAAATACTTATCGACCAGTCGCACAATCAAGCTTGGGCAGTAGACCCAGAGGTTGCCGCTCGCATGAACCCGGCCAACCCTGCCGACGCAAGCTATGAGCAGGCGGCCCTCACCCTTGCGGAAAGTGGATTCACGGTCTCAACTCACGAGTCGGGTCCAATCGACTCCGCTGCTCTTAACGGCATCGATGTTTTGCTGATTCCTCACGCTTCAACCAGCGACTGGGAAAAGACCATCGGATCTGGATCCCCGGTGCTAACCAGCGCAGAAATCTCGGCTATTGAAAGTTTTGTCGCCGGTGGCGGAGCTCTTTTGCTTCTCGGTGAAACTGAGCAGCCTAAGTACGGCAACAACTTTGGCGAACTCAGCCAGACGTTCGGCGTAACCATCGCCAACGCCACAGTTCAAGACCCTGATGCTTGCTTCAAGGACGTAGCGACCTGGGTTCTTCCAGACTTTGAGCGTCACGTTGAATCAGATTTCTCTTACCGTCTAGAAACCGTTTGCCTATACCGTGCCGGAGTTCTTGAAGTTACCGCAAAGGATGCCGAAGTCATCCTGAAGTCAGGCGAAACCGCAAGCCCTGCTGGTGCACCATTGGGTGTAGCAGTCAAGCATGAAGCTGGTCGCGTCGTGGTTTTGTCGGATTCTGACCTTTTCGGCGACGACTCAATTGAAGATTTTGATAACCGTCAGTTCCTGCTGAATGTTGCAGGTTGGTTGGCTAACGCACGAATCGTGGCAAATGCTTCTTCAGGAAAGAAAGCCAATTGGACCACAACCGACGCCAACTGGTTGCAGTTGCAGGCTGCTGTTGAAGAAATGCGTCCGATGCAGGCTAAAGACGGTTCGATTGACACCGCGGAACACTCGGCTGATACCGCTTCAAAACTGGTTGACCAGGTTCTTGCTGCTATCGACGGTTTGGCTCCTAGATTCTCTCACCAGAGCGAATACCTAGCAGCCGTCAAGGTTGACATCGAAAACTGGCGCAAGGGCGGCTTCGCCGTGCCCGACTACTACGACTCTCTGCAGCTGTTCCGCCCAGACCTCAACCGTAAGAACGGTGTTGAGACCCTGGCCGTGTTCTCGATGTACACGCAGAACGGCAACCCGAACCGCAATCTTGAAGCGCTGATCATCAACACCTTCTGGCCAGACTGGTTGGCTGCCAAGGAGCAGAAGTACAACAACCCTGCGTTCATCCCAATCGAGTTTCGCGCGTTCACCAACGCCTACGACACCAACTCGGCCGTGTTCTTCCCAGAAACCGTGGCAACGCGAGAAGTTGCAACCTACTACTGGGGTGGAATCTTCTGCGACCGCGAGGCCGCTCGTTTCAGAAGCGTCTCGAAGGCTGCCAAAGAGTTGCTTTACTTACCGCTACCAGCCGATGCCGAGCGTCTGATCAGCGATCAGTATCTAGCTCAGGAAACCTTCGTCCTGTGGGATTTGATTCACGACCGCACCCACTCCAAGGGTGACCTACCGTTCGACCCGTTCATGATTAAGCAGCGCATGCCGTTCTGGATGTATGCGCTCGAGGAACTGCGCTGTGACCTATCCACTTTCCGCGAAACCCTGGTTCTCGACGCTGAGGGCGATCGCCTCGCAAAATACATGCGTTACGCGATTCTGTTCGACCGCCTGTTCCGCTTCCCAATTACCGGTGACCGCGTGCGTAACTACGACGGCCTGGGCGGGCAGATTATTTTCGCCCACCTTCACAAGACCGGAGCCCTGCAGTGGACCGACAACCGTTTGGCTTTCGACTGGGACATGGTGACCGACGCGGTAGTGGACCTTTGCGAACAAGTAGAGGCTCTCTACCACGACGGAATCAACCGGTCTCGCCTAGCTCAGTGGATTGCGGCTTACGAGTTCGTCACCGGTTTGGTTCAGCCGCACCCAGCTTCAACCTGGGCCAAGGGCGTCGACCACCTTCCAACCGATGGTGAACTAAAGGAACTTGTGAACCTAATCATGGACGACGAGTTCCCACTGAACGTGTTCTACGACACCCTGAACCGCAAGCTCTCCGACGTTATTGCATCAACCAAGGGCATCACGGCATAAGCGACTGGCATACTTTCTCTCATGGACGCACTTGATCGCAAAATCGTAAGCCACCTGGCTGTCGATTCGAGTGCGTCGATCGGCGACCTTTCCGAGGTTCTAGATGTGCCTAGCTCAACCCTGCACCAGC